>JARRPN010000526.1:0-2143 GCA_037382875.1 Calditrichaceae bacterium
GTAACAGTGCTGCAGAAATTGCCATTGATTTAACAAGTACTGCTATGGTGTACTTAGTAAGTCGAAAAGATCTGCAATATTTCGCTGATACACAAAAATTATATCATATTCGCGGGATTTCTGAAAGTTACCTGAAAGAATTAATCAAAATGGAGATTATCCGATATCGAGCTTATCAGGATATTCAGAAAATTGAAGATAATAAGATTTACTTTAAAGACTGGAAACTGGATGTCAATAAAATAATTTTTGCCACTGGTTATCATGCGCATATTGGTATTCTAAAAAACTTTAAATTACGTGTTAATAAAAGCAATTATCCGGAAGTGAGTATGTCAGGAGAAAGCATTCAATACCCAAACTTATTTTTTGCTGGGCCACTTTCTTACCAGAACACATCAAGTATAGTGCTGCATGGTTTTGTTAGACAAATTCCTGAGACTTTTAACCGTATTGCGGAAAAATTAAAGTTCGAAGGGAAAAATTATATGCAATCTTGACAAGGATAATCTGGGAAAATATATTTGCTGCGAACTAAAGGAGATAAGTTTCATGTTAAATAAAGAGTTTTTATTAAAAGTTGGATTAGCTGAGATGCTTAAGGGTGGAGTAATCATGGATGTGACCACCCCGGACCAGGCAAAAATTGCTGAAGATGCCGGCGCTGTAGCGGTTATGGCCCTGGAACGCATACCCGCCGATATTCGGGCAGATGGCGGTGTAGCCCGAATGTCCAATCCAACAATGATCAAACAAATTCAGGATTTGGTATCAATTCCTGTAATGGCTAAATGCAGAATCGGTCATTTTGCTGAAGCTCAAGTTTTAGAAGCAATCGGTGTTGATTTTATAGATGAGAGTGAAGTACTTACCCCAGCTGATGAACATAATCATATATGGAAGCATGATTTTAAAGTGCCATTTGTCTGCGGTTGCCGTGATTTAGGTGAAGCTTTGCGCAGAATTGGTGAAGGCGCTGCGATGATCCGGACTAAGGGTGAAGCAGGGTCTGGCAACATTGTAGAAGCAGTGCGTCATATGCGATCAGTGCAATCAGAAATGAGAAGGATACAAACGCTGGCTAACGATGAGTTGATGAAATATGCAAAGGATCTCGGTGCACCATTCGAATTGGTTCAGTATGTAAAAGAAAACGGTAAATTGCCAGTACCAAATTTTTCAGCTGGTGGTATTGCCACACCTGCTGATGCAGCTTTAATGATGCAACTGGGTGCCGAAACCAATTTTGTGGGTTCGGGTATTTTTAAATCCTCTGATCCTGAAGAAAGGGCTAAAGCGATTGTTATGGCGACTACATATTATAATGATCCTGACAAAGTGGCCCAGGCAAGTGAAAAATTAGGCGACGCGATGGCCGGTTTGGAAATGGGTCAGATTCCAGAAACTGAGTTGCTGAATAAACGGGGATGGTAGTTGATTAAAACAATTGGCATTTTAGCTCTGCAGGGTGATTATGCGAAACATGCTGAAGTTGTCCGAAAATTAAAATATAATCTAATATTTGTTCGCGATGCATCCGGTCTTAATAAATGTGATGCCCTCATAATTCCTGGTGGAGAATCCACTACTTTTCTTAATTTGATCGAAAAACTGGCGTTAAGAAAACCACTATTGGATTTCGGGCAAAAAAAGGCCATTATGGGCACCTGTGCAGGATTAATAATTCTGGCTTCAAAGACGGATTCACTCGAATTTGAGCCGCTTAAATTGATTGATATCGAAATTCATCGAAATGCTTATGGAAGACAAATTAATTCTTTTATAGATGAAATTGATTTGAAGATAAATGGCGCTCCTGCAAAATTTGAAGGTGTCTTCATCCGGGCGCCTAAAATTATATCTATCAATGATAGAGTCCAGCCATTAGCATATTATGGTGATGATATTGTAATGGCTGCCAATAAAAATGTTTTAGTCGCTACTTTCCATCCGGAGTTAACTGATGATTTTTCTATCCATAAATATTTTATTGAAAAATTTGTTTCTTAATGTAAGTCCCATTTCAAATTTATAAATACTTCTATCGTCTTGCATTGTAATATCTAAATTTATTACCTTATCATGATACGTGATTAAAGTCTCTGTTTTTCAAAAACTTATATAAAATTTATAATAGTATATG
>JARRPN010000526.1:2151-3494 GCA_037382875.1 Calditrichaceae bacterium
GTGGGAAGGAAAAATTGAAAAATCAGAAGAGCAGTTGATTTTAATTAAATCAACTGAAGATAACTTTAAAGCGATCGAGAATACAATAAATGCAATTCATCCATACGATGTACCCGAAATAATTTCGGTAAAAATCGATAATGGAAATGAATCCTATCTAGAATGGATTAATCAAACCATAAGGTAAACTATGTCAGTTGATATTGAACTTATATTAAATGATAATCAGTCCGGGTCAGTAACTTTAACTCTAAATACCTTAAAACTCTATCGTGACTTGTTAAATGAGATGTTATCCGCTTCAAAAAATTTGGATGAAATTTTTGAGCAATTCCAGGATGCATCGAAAAAAATCATGAAAAAACAACCTAACATGGTGCTGCTGCGGAAGAGTACAAATACGATTATGATTTATTTTAAACGGTTGGTTAAATCGGATAAAGAAACAGAGCAGATAGTTAAGGCAGTAGAGAAAAAGATTTTGTTAGTTGAACAGGAAATTGATACGCGGATTAAGAAAATCAGTAATACTGGTTCAAAGATTATTGCTCCGACAAACAAAATAATGACAATCAGCAATAGCACTCTTGTTAAAAAAATTTTTGAGACGACAAATAATCAGAAACGAAAATTCGAAGTATATTGCTGTAAAAGCCACCCTCCGGATGAAGGTGTTCAATTAGCTGAAGCTCTGGACAAAATGGGAATAAAAACAACCATCATTTCGGAAGGTCAAATGGGCGTATTCATGGCGGATATGAATCTCGTTTTAATAGGAGCGGATAGAATTTATGATAATGGATTTGTTAATAAGGCCGGTACTTTATCGTTGTGTTTGATAGCAAAATATTATAATATACCTGTTTATCTGGCAGCAGATACAACTAAAATATTACCGGAAAGTGAACGTATTATTAAACTAAACAGCCAGAATAAAAAAGAAGTTTATTCGGGTAATAGAAAAAAGATAAGTGTTGAAAATGTGTACTATGAAAAAGTGCCAATTGATTTAATACACAAAGTAATATGTGAAGACAGTGTATTTGATACTGTCGATTTTGTCAATTGGTATTTAAAGGAGTAAATAATGCTCAGTGGAACTTTTGTTTGTGAACTTGGCGAAAAGAATAAAATTGAAATCCCATCTGAAATGATAAAAAAACTTCAACTGAATGAGGGCGATAAAGTGGAAGTTCTGGTTAAGCGTATACGATCTAAAAGATTTGATATTAAAATATCAAAAAATCCCTTGCTTAAAATGCTCACTATCGGGGAGGTTGATCAGAAATAATGAAAATTATGACTTGTTTCATCGATGGTAGTGCATGGATTGCCATTACCGA
>JARRPN010000527.1:0-2864 GCA_037382875.1 Calditrichaceae bacterium
TTCGGATGGCATTTCGCGACTTCCTCACCGGTTTTGGATATAAGGTGTTAGAAGCTGAAAATGGACGTGAAGGTCTTGATATTTTTTCTGAAACAAATCCGGATGTTGTACTGGTTGATTTGCAAATGCCCGTAGTGAGCGGTTTCGAAGTGCTGGAACATTTACATGAAGAATCACCTGAAACGCCTGTTGTAGTTGTATCCGGTACAAATTCCATCGATGATGTTGTGGATGCTATCCATCTTGGGGCATGGGATTATATTATTAAACCCATTCAATCCTTAACCGTTTTAAACCATGTGATTGAAAAAGTGATGGAACGCGCACACTTAAAGAAACAAAATCAGATATATCAGCAAAATCTGGAAGAGGCTCATGATAAAATGAAATATGACCTTGAAATGGGCCGAAATATTCAGATGAAACTTTTACCCAATAATAATACCGTTATCGGTGATTTTGCTTTTAAACGACAGGTTTTACCCTCTATGTATTTAAGCGGAGATTTTGTGGATTATTTTAAAATTGGAGCGAATTATATTGGACTCTACATGGCTGATGTTTCCGGCCATGGCGTCCCATCCGCATTAATTACCGTATTTTTAAAGAGTTTCATTGATAAACATTTGGAAAATTACAATAACCATGAAAGTGACACCATTCTTCAGCCGGCTAATTTGCTTGAAGAATTAAATATCGAATTATTAAAGGAAGGATTAGAACGTTTTATCACTTTGTTTTACGGAATTATTGATCAGCGCTCCAATACGTTAATTTATAGCAACGGTGGTCAGTACCCTTATCCGATTCTTTGGCAAAATTCTCATTCTGAATTATTACCAGCTGCTGATCCTCCGATTGGAATGATTGAAACTATATTGACCGTTGAAAGGGGGCAAACCAATGGATCAAAATGATGTTGTATATACCATTGAAAATCAATGCTTATTTTTAAAAATGCTAGGTTCGATACGCCATACTGTATGCTCCAACCTGGATGCTTTAACTCGTAAGGTTATTAAGCAAGATGAGGTTGATAAATTTGTCATAGATTTGAGAGAAACAACTTACCTAGATAGTACAAGTCTGGGTATCATTGCCCGTATGGCTCGATATGCAAAAGGTAAATCAGGGCAAAAGATTGTACTTGTTTCTATTAATGAAGATGTTAATCAAATTTTAAATTCTGAACAATTTGGAAGTATTGCAAAAATTGTTGAAAATTGGGATAAATTACCTGAAAAGTATTTCAAATCTGAATTGTTTTTAAAGGAAAAAATCCCCGATCGGGATCTGTTAATTGAATCACATCAGGAACTTGCTAAAATCAATGAAGATAACCGAAAAAAGTTTACTGCTGTTATTGAATCGCTCGAAAAAAAGTATAAAAAGAAAAATAAAAAATAAATTTAATCGGACTTTTGTTGTCGATAGATTGAGTCGTAGATGAAGGAACCCGTAATTGCTGCTAAGGTAGTTTCGAAAAATCCCCAAATAATTGATGGGATGACAATAGAAACTGGATATATCCTTAACGCCCAGTTTGTGGTGTAAGACCAGACCCAAACAAGGATCCATACAGTAATTGCTGCATAAAATACAGACCGGTACCCCCTGCCATATTTTACTGAATATATCAGATACATCCAGATAAGTCCTACACCTAGTAAAAAATTCATAAAGAAAAAAGTGACAACTACCACTGGCCCAAAAGATTCAAGGTTGAGCACTTGCATCGTTTCAGACCATTTGTCCGCCAGCATAGGTCCATTTAAATAAATATCTCCGGCATTTAAAATCAATCCAGCTAAAAATCCACATAAAATTAAACGCCGTTTATTGATTTTTTCTTTGATATCCACAGGAGCCACAAATTTAGCTGAAGGTAATATTCCCAGCTTTTTTTCTTTGTAAATTATCCAAATAGCTAAAAAGGTCGTAATAGTAATCAAAATCAAATCAGCCCGCACCCAGTAATCCCACCCGATAAGATAATCACCCACAACACCGCCATAAGGGTAAAAGAGTACTATTCCACCTGATTTAGAATCCAGTGCTAGGTGAAATATTACCGCAAACCAGAGCATATGTGTCATTAATTGCCATTGTGATCTGAAAAATTTTCGAGCCACCCAAAAACAAATCGGATAAACTCCACTGACGAACCAGATAGTATGGGTCCAGCTGCTGTAACGTCCTTCAAGAGAAAAATGCATTCCCAGTATATCGGGCATGATTCCAGCCAAACCAATCGCAAACAGTTGCCTAAAAGCAAAAATGGATTTTCGCTGATACTTTAAACTGAACGCATTGACTGTTGATGCTACCAATATCGGTGATAATGCATGGGTTACAATTGTCATATTTCAATCCGATAATTAATTATTCCAATGATTTGATTTTTTTAATGCTCTTTCAGCTTTATCTATTTGTGGAGGTTTATAACTCATCATTTTATCAAGAAGAATATTGGGGTTTTTGTCTATCATAACCATATTTAAATATTCAGACTCTATAAACTGTTCATTTACAGCATGGTGCAAAAATGTAATTAGATTATCAAAATATCCATCAACGTTTAACAATCCGCAAGGTTTAGAATGCAATCCTAACTGCGCCCATGTAAGGATTTCAAAAAATTCGTCCAATGTACCCAATCCTCCAGGTAAAGCAACAAAACCATCTGACAGTTCAAACATTAAATTTTTACGTTCATGCATGGTCTCAACAATTCTTAAATCAATCAGATCTTTATAAGCAACTTCTTTATTAACCAATGCTGCAGGAATAACACCGATTATTTCACCATTATGCTCATGAACTGCTGTAGCGATGGCGCCCATCAAGCCAACCCGGGCTCCACC
>JARRPN010000528.1:0-2141 GCA_037382875.1 Calditrichaceae bacterium
GTTTTATTTTAAATCATATAATAATCTATGGGTTAAAAATTGTCTTCATTTTTAATCTCATTTGTTGTAAATTTTACTATTATTTTATAAATATTGAATTCATCCCGGAGGTTGGAGTGAAAAAAGATTTTATATCGATTGCAGACTATTCCCTTTCTGAACTTGAAGGCATTTTCGAACTCACCAGAGAACTTAAGGAAAAAACCAAACACCGTGAGGAGCATCATTTGTGCAAAGGTCTGAGCATGTCTATGATCTTTGCTAAACCTTCGGCAAGGACACGGATATCTTTTGAGACCGGGATGTATCAATTAGGTGGCTATGCGCTCTACCTATCTCCAAATGATATTGGCATCGGTAAACGGGAAGCAGTTAAGGATATTGCTCAGGTAATTTCCCGATATAATGATATTATTATGGCCAGACTTTTTGAGCATGTCCATATGGAAGTATTAGCCAAACATGCCACTGTACCCGTTATAAATGGGTTAACTGATTATAATCATCCCTGCCAGATTATGGCTGATATCTTTACTGTAATGGAGCATCGTAAAAATTTAAAGGATATTAAAATCGTTTATATCGGAGATGGTAACAATGTAGCCAACTCCTGGATTAATCTAGCTTCAAAAATGCCGATGCATCTGGTTCTTTGCTCACCTTCGGGATATGAACCCGATCGAAAAACTATGGAAAATGCAAAGAAAGCCGGTATAAGTAAGATCGAATTATTAACTGATCCCAAGGCTGCTGTTAAAGATGCTGATGTGGTTTATACAGATGTTTGGGCTAGTATGGGTATGGAAGCAGAAGCAAAGGCCCGAAGAAAAGTATTTTTGCCATACCAGGTTAATTCAGAACTAATGACACACGCTGGCAAAAATGCTCTGGTAATGCATTGTCTTCCTGCTCATCGCGGGGACGAAATTACGGATGATGTACTCGATGGGCCACAATCAATTGTATTTGATGAAGCTGAAAACCGTATGCATGTTCAAAAAGCCATCATTGTTAAGCTTCTTAATAAAGCATGATCTTTGTCTGAATGACTGATAAAATTGGAAAATACAGAATTGAAAAATTAGAGCGTGCTGACTACGCACAATGGGATCAATATGTATTAAACCACCCTTTTGCCAGTATTTTTCATACCACCGCATGGGCAAACATAATTAAAACTGTATTTAATAAAAATTTTGAAATATTAGTCATTTATAAAAAGGATGTTCTAAAAGGCGGTTTACTTTATTTTCCCAAAGTGAATTTGGGTATACAAAGTATTCCAAAAGTACCATTAACGTTATATCAGGGCTTGATACTTCAGCAATCCAATTCCCAGAAAACTTCCAGTGCCTCTGCAGAACAACACGAACTGACAAAATTAATTCTTGAAAATATTTGTAAGCAGTATAGCTATATCGATCTTACATTGTGTCCTGATATTACGGATATGCGGCCGTATAAATGGCATAAATTTATAGCTGAACCAGTCTATACTTATACCTTCGAAATATCAGAATATGATGAGCTGAGTCAACAATTCAGCCAATCACTGCGCCGCAAAATTAAGGCTTCATCAAAAGAAAACCATCGAATCGTCTGTTCTGAAGATACGGATAAATTTGTTAAATTTGTAACCGACAGTTACCATTATCACAAAATTAAACCGCCGGTATCATCGGATAAAATTGAACAACTTTCACAGCTTTGTATAGAAAATAAAATAGGGAAATTATATTATTTATTGGTTGATGAAAAGCCTGTCGCAGCATTATTTGTGCTTATTGATCATAATCATGTATATGCATTATTCTCTGGCATTGATTTAACTTATCGAAATCTGCAATTCACTGATTATCTGCATGCCCTGGTTCTACAGCAACCGGAATTTACGGGTAAGATTTTTGATTTTCTTGGCGCCAACACACCCGAGCTGGAGCCATTTAAACGCAGCTTTGGAGGCGATTTGAGTCAGACTTTTCGGATTATATATTATAAAAATATTGTTACCCGTATTCTGTTAAAAATTCGTGAAAAACAACATCTTCTAGCCCGCCAAAAAATGAGTATCTAAGAATGAAGATATACTGTTTGGAAAATGATTCAATCGGTGCAGCTGCAAAATATACGATTAATTATCT
>JARRPN010000529.1:0-2131 GCA_037382875.1 Calditrichaceae bacterium
GCTGAAAATATAAACACGACAGCAAATGTGAGAGTTAAAAACATTCGATTTAATTGCATAATATACTCCTCTTGCTTAATAAATGGTTGATAGTTACTTATGATAAGTCAATAAGTATGCCAACTATTAAAAGCCTGATATATTAAGGATTATATAAATTTTTAGTATTTAGATCACCTTATTTGAGGTAAAATTACCTCAAATGGGGTATATGTTCAAGAGAAAAATTAGTGTAGAATAGGAACTTCAATGATCAATATATCAGATTCCATGAAAGCATTGAGTGAAATTTGATTTGTTTTTGTCACACCAAGTCCATCCCGACGGGTAAGACGAATATCTTTTACTTTGATATCGCCTTCAATCACAAAAAGATAGAATCCGCTGTTTTCGAATTTAGCATTATATTTTATCATATCATTTTTAGATAAAGTAACTCTTGCAATAACTGCATCCTGATTAATCACCAGACTATTCATTTCAGATCCCGGTGATACCAGTGTTTGCCACTTCCCTTTTCTGTTATCTATAGGGAATTCTCTCTGATCATAATACGGTTCAATGTCTTTAATCTTTGGCAATATCCATATCTGTAAAAAATTAACTTTTTCCGTTTTAGAGGCATTATATTCAGAATGTACAATACCGGTACCAGCTGACATTATTTGCACTTCATTGTTATAAATAACTTTTTCATTATCGTGATCATCCTTGGGCGCTAAGGCTCCTTCAATCGGGTTGGATATAATTTCCATATTATTATGTGGATGCGATCCGAAACCCATGCCGCCTTCAACCGTATCATCATTCAGAACACGAAGCGCACCAAAGCCCA
The DNA here is from genome assembly GCA_037382875.1 of Calditrichaceae bacterium. Classification (GTDB taxonomy): domain Bacteria; phylum Calditrichota; class Calditrichia; order Calditrichales; family Calditrichaceae; genus JAFGKZ01. The sequence continues at coordinate 836 of JARRPN010000529.1, forward strand.
TTTTATTCGGATCAAAATATGAAGAGAAACTGAAAGAATGAAACGTTTTAAGCCAACCATGATTAGCAAAACCACGTTCATCTGCTCTATGTATCAGCCTATTCATAATATAACTCCGATAAATAAAAAAAGCTGCCCACAATTTACTGTAGACAGCTATAAAATCAATTTTTCTTTTTTATCTAGATGCGGTTAATTCTATATTCATTGTAAAATTATCATAGATTAATTTATCACCTAATCCAGTGAAAAAGCTGCCAGATCTGAAACGAACATCATATTTTGAGCGATCTACTTCAATTGTAGCTGTTGCAGAGACTTTATCATTATCATTTTTTACAACAGCTGGAAATTCAATTGAATGGGTAATACCTTTTATAGTAAGATCACCTATGATTAAATAATTTGATTCGGTCTTTGAATCCTTATAAATCTTCACATCGGTTATTTTAAATTCAGCAACAGGATATTTATCTACTGAGAAAAAATCATCTGACTTTAAATGATTGACCAGTTTATCATTCCAAGTTTCATCCTCCAAATCCAAATTCACTATGGAATTCATATCTACAACAAATGAACCACCATTTAGTTCGCCATCCGCTAATTCGAGGGATCCATCCTTTAAATTAATTGTACCATGATGGGCACCAGTTACTTTACGACCTTCCCATTTAAGTTTACTATTGTCCAAATCAATATTATGGACCTCATTAGCAGTGACTATATGGCTGAGTAATAAAACACTAAATAGCGTTAAAATAAGTTTATACATGATAAACTCCTTTCTTTTGATTTATATAGAATTAATTATTAGCCTCTTAATGTATCTAATATTTGATTTAATCTTTTTGCTTCATTCTTATCAATAGATTTGAATTCTCTAATCCATTCCTTTTCCGTCTCGTCTAAAACCTCGAGTAAATCTAATCCCTGTTTTGTTATAACAACATCAACTGCGCGACGGTCTTTTTTGCATATAGTTCGTTCAACTAAACTTTTTTGACGTAATCGTTCAACAAGCCTGGATGCATTTGACATTCTATCAAGCATGCGTTGCTCCAACAAATGGACCCTAGCCGGATTGGGATACTGTCCTCGCAGTATTCTGAGAATATTATATTGCTGAGGTGTAATTCCATGTGGTTTTAACCTTGCAGCTATTCGACTATGAATCCAGCTACTTGTATACATTATATTCACCAGAAACTTATGATATTCGCTTTTAAAATTTTCCTGTTTAATTTGAGTTTCAAGTTTCATATTAATCTCTATAAAATTTTACATGTCATAACA
>JARRPN010000530.1:0-2115 GCA_037382875.1 Calditrichaceae bacterium
GGTTAAATGGAACGCCAAAGGTCTGAGCAGTGGTGTTTATCTGTATCGCCTGCAGGCTGGTAATCACATTCAAACAAAAAAGATGGTATTAATGAAATGACGGATCATTTCATCCGCGATTTATACTCGCGATGGGCATGTTTCTATCTGGATGAAATTAAACTGCAAGCAACCAAAAAACATAATAAAAAAAGAGGAGTATGTATCATGCGTAAAACAAATTCTTTCCTAGCATTTTTACTAATCACTTTAATCGGCGCCTTTTTAATTTCACCCTTACTGGCGCAGGATTCAGCCACACTGCTTAAAACAGTCAACAAAGATCTGCGTTCGGCAGAACGTGATATGTTTTCAGGTAAAACAGAAAAAGCAATTGCTTCATTGGAAAATATCGAGAAAATGCTCACAGCTATTAGAGCGGATGATCCCAATAATCCCAAATTGAAAACAGCAGAGAATAAATTCAATAAACTGGTTAAGGACCTGGAAAGACGCACAGGAAAATCGTTAGGTGGAGGTACCTTAACATCACAGGCAAGCAGCTCGAAAACACAATTGGCTGAAAAACCGGTTCCAAAAGATAAACCAGCAAAGGAAGCTAAAGCTGCTGATATGAAAACGGAGAAATCCTCAGGTGCCAGTTCTGAGAAGGTTCCGTTTGCTGCTCGACAACCTCTTAACAATGCCAATAATGCTTTAAATTCTCTGGATGGCAATCTTCAAAAACTTGCGGATCCATCCTACACGGGAAATAAAGATCAGTTAGTCGGTAATATTGAGAAAAAACTTTCATACGCCAAAGAATCATTGGATAAAGCAAAAAAACTAGCGGCTGAGAAAGGTGTCACTTCACATCCGGATTTTGATGCTGTCGATACAAAAATCGGGGAAGCTGAAAAAAGTATTGCATCTGCTAAATCAGGATACGAAGAAAATAAAGCAGCTGCCGCAGCCTCTGCTAAAGAAGTCGATGCGGATGTGGCTGATTTAAAAGCTGTTTATGATAAAGCTGACCAGGTCTTTTCAAAAGCAACAGGCAATGTATTATATTATAACGATCTTAAAACTGTTGAAGATGTGATTGTACAAATTGAAAATTTTGAAAAAAACGATCTGGCAAATGTAAAATCAAAAATGAAAGCATTTGCTGCCAAATATGGTACAAGCAAAGATGAAATCGATAAAAAGGCAGATGGAATGGGCTATGCCGGAACCTATTACCGGGCCAGTTATCCGTATACCGAACTGGCAGCCGGAATCGAGAATATTGCTAAAACACGGGATGTAATGGCTGAGGATCTTGTTCGGCGTACGACTTCCGAACTGGATGGTATAGGCAAAGGAGCTGAATTTAATGTACTGGAACGCTATCAAAAAGTACGAGACTGGCTTAAGATGGCCATACGCTACCAGCCTGAAAATGCAAAAGTAAAGGAATTGCAGAATTCAATAGATAAACGTATCGAAGATGGGATGAAAGAATTTCATGCAAAAGTTGATGCGCGCACCTGGCCGGGACATGCTTCCAATGCACCATCCAATGCGGATGAACTGGCCAAGGCTTCTCTTGACTGGTTCAAAAACAGTCCGGATTGGGGAAAACGATCATCTAAAGTACGTCATCCGCTGGCCGTAACCGTTACGGGGCCCTGGTCTGTTCAAAAAAAGAATTTGTTAGGTGAACCGATTATGTATGGACTGCCCATCAAACTTGCCGTGAAAGTGGATGAAGACAGTGAACTCAATGTAGTCCGTGTTTATGATCTTACGATGAGAACAGCTGAAGCACGCGGTGTTAAAATGGAACCACCCTTTGATCATATTACCGTAGGTAACAGTTATTTTATCAGGCCGGAAAAGGTGAAATAAAATCTATCAAGTCTGATTGGATAATCTTCTGATTTAATAAAACCCGGATAACCATTATCCGGGTTTTATTATCAAAAAAATATTTTACTTGTCTTTGCAATTCTCCTTTGTTACTTTTTAGCGGTATATAATTTATTCATGGCGACCGGGTCATGTCTGAAAAACATACGCTTATAGATATAATCCTCCTGACTTATTTGTTTATTTTATCACTTCATTCGCAAACATTAGAGCCAAAATTCGACC
>JARRPN010000531.1:0-3005 GCA_037382875.1 Calditrichaceae bacterium
AAGCTGATATGGACCCTGAAAAAAGAGTGAAGATGTTTGAGGAACTCGGACGTGCCTGCTCATCAGAATACAAAGAAACCTATATGAAGTTTGAAAATAATTTACAGGGATTTCTTGATGAGATACAGGGCAAATGGGTTAAAGAAGCCAAATACGATACTGAGAAAAAGACGATTTTAATAACCGGAACCAAATCGGATGATTGTTTTTGTCCGTTAGCTAAAAAATCCGTTACTCCTGAGGTTTTTTGCGAATGTTCCAAAGGCTGGCAAAAGGGTGTATTTGAGGGCATCACCGGAAAAAAGGTCGAAGCTACTGTTGTCGAGTCTGTTTTACGTGGTGGTGATCGTTGTTCCTTTCAAATTGAGATGAGTTAATATTTGCTATTCTTCTCCATCAGTTGATTAAGAAGAATATATTTTTAAACAATTTGAGATCCATCAATCACAAGTTTCATTAAAATAAATATTTTATTTTTTTATTATCGATTAAGTAATTTTATTTTGTGAATAATGGAAATCAGAATACAAAATATTATCATAAGACCTCTTTTAACTGAAAATTGGTCTGATTTTGAGACCTTGTTCGGTCCAAAAGGTGCCTATGGCGGTTGCTGGTGCATGTGGTGGCGTATTCCACGAAAGGAATTTGAGGCGGGGCAGGGGCAAAAAAATCATGAGGCCATGAAAGCCATTGTAGATTCGGGTATAGTACCGGGCTTAATAGCTTACAAAGATGATATTCCGTGTGGTTGGTGTTCGGTTGCTCCCAGAGAACATTTTGCAACCATTGAGCGATCCCGGGTTTTAAAACGAATTGATGATCAACCGGTCTGGTCATTGGTTTGTTTTTTTGTTGATAAAAATTTTAGGGGTAAAGCGATTAGTGAAAAACTTATACTGGGTGCTATCGAATATGTAAAATCACAGGAAGGTAAAATCATAGAAGCTTATCCTACTCTGAATATGGTCTAATCGGTTTATTCATTACTGCCTTTCTTGCTGCCACTATTCTACCCTTTAGTTCAGAGGCTCTGCTTTTGGTGATTATTGCTTCAAGTGATCAAATTATGATTCCAGTAATGGTTGCATCCGCAGGAAATATATTAGGATCATTTTTGAATTACTTTTTGGGATGGAAGGGAAATCGTCTCGTTTTAAATAAATTCTTTAGGTTGACTAATGAGGAAATTGAGAAGGCAAGTCAACGATTTACCAAATATGGTTCATTTAGTATGCTTTTTGCCTGGGTTCCGATCATCGGTGATCCTTTAACAGTTGTAGCCGGACTTTTTAAAATGAATATATGGTTATTTACAATCCTGGTGGCAATTGGAAAAATTGGCCGATATGTGGTTCTTGCCTACGGTTTTACACTGATATAAATAAAAATGGGATAGTCCGTAAAACGGCTACCCCAAGGTAATAATCGCAGTTAACTAAAATTTATCTTTATAAACATGGCAATATGGTTGTTTACCATTATGCTCATAATATTCCTGATGATAATCCTCAGCTGGCCAGAATTTATCTGCTTTGACAACTTCAGTTACCACATCGTAGCCTTTGGATTCAAGAATCTTAATTAACTTCTCGGCAATACTTTTTTGTTTCTCATTGTGGAAAAAAACCATTGATCTATACTGATAGCCAACATCCGGACCCTGTCGATCCACCTGGGTTGGATCATGGATATCAAAAAATAATTTTGCTAATTCTTCATAACTAACCTTAGTCGGATCAAATTCTACTTCAATTGCTTCAACATGTCCGGTTTTACCATTGCAGACTTCTTTATAAGTAGGATTATCAATGAATCCTCCGGTGTAACCAACCGTGGTAGATAATACTCCATCCTGTTTTTGAAAGTAATATTCTACACCCCAGAAACAGCCTCCGGCAAATGTAGCCAGTTCTGTTGATTTATCCATAGTGGTTTTCTCTTCTTTCGGTATGAATTTTAATGATATAGAATTAACACAATGACGTGTATTTTTATCAGTAAAACCTTCATTTAAAAATACATGTCCTAAATGTGCACCGCAATTATTACAGATAATTTCTGTTCTGCGTCCATCGGCATCCGGCACCCGTTTTACTGCACCTTCAATTTCATCGTCAAAGCTTGGCCATCCGCAATGTGAATCAAACTTATCATCTGATGTGTATAAAGGTGCATCACAGCGTTTACAAACATAGATGCCATTCCCTTTGAATTCAGTATATTTTCCTGTAAATGGCCGTTCAGTGCCCTTATGTAGTATCACCCTTTCTTCTTCAGGTGTTAATTTATTGTACTTCATCTTTTTTGCATCCTGTGAATAAATAATTGCTACTAATAAAATGATCCCTGATATAATTGTTAAAATATATTTTACATGCATAATATTTCTCCATCAATTTAAATTAATAATATAAACGATAAAAGTATGTGTAAAAAATCCCCTCATTTTTCTAATTATTGTGTTAAACAATAATACTCCTAAAATGATTCAATTCATTCTTTTATAAAGTTCTGAGGATAATTTGAGTTATGATTATAACAAAAATATCACGAAAGGATTAAAAGAAATAAAAAAAGGCTGAATAAATCAGCCTTTTAGAAAAGTAATAATTTTAATTTCAATATTATTTAATCACTACAAGTTTCAAAGTAGAGATAAAATCTGAGGCTTTTACAACTGCATAATACACACCGGAAGATATATCTTTTCCCTTATTATCTTTTCCGTTCCAATTTACTTTATAACTACCCGGCATCAGATTGGAATTCAGTATCGTATTCACCAACCGGCCATTAATATCATAAATCAATATTTTAATTTGTTTGGAGGTGTTTAGCTGAAATTTAATTGTAGTACTCATATTGAACGGATTGGGATAGGCTGGATACACTTCAAATGATTTTGGGATAATCCGGTTATTTTCACCAATTGCATTCGGTGTAATTGTCAGTTTGGATAATCCATCGGCTGTAGCAAACCATATACTTTTTTTATCGGGATC
>JARRPN010000532.1:0-3039 GCA_037382875.1 Calditrichaceae bacterium
CGATTTAAAAATCGCCCAAATATTACTTTGATCTGATTAAATTATTCGAAGGACTAAATTTAATATTCATCTTCGTTATAATAATCTTCGTTACTTGTGAATGCTGTCGAATTATATTTTTTCTCCTTTTTGCAAAAATCGAAAAACTCACAATCCTGACATTCAAAATCATCACAATTTACCATGTCCTCGCAAGTGCCATTCAAATCCAGTGTTATGGACTCTCTATAACACAGAGTATCATGATTATAATGGCAATCTTCACAAGCACATGTTAGATTTTCAAAGTAACTCATCTATGCCAGCCTCCCTCGAAAAACCTCTATAGTTTTTAGTTATAATGTTCTGCATCGTGTTCCCGTAAATATTTACTTCCCTCTTCAAGGATTTTTTTCTCTTCATCGGTTAGATTTAAATAACCAACCCGATTAATTTTATCAAGTAATTCATCGATTATTTTGCGATAATACTCGGTTTTATCATCACCGCCTTTAGTATATTTCATATTCGAATTATGTTTTTTACCGAGCGATATATTAGGCATAATTCTTTTAATTTTATATAGAATTACCCAGTATTTTAAATAGATGAAACCAACTAAAATACCACCCAGATGCGCTGCATGAGCAATACCATCACCCGATGCACCAAAAGTGGAAAAGAATGAGACCAGAACTAAAAATGCCATTAAATATTTGATTTTAACCGGAAATAAAAAGTAGATATAGACCATGCGATCAGGATAACGAAGTGCATAAGCCAGCATGACTCCGTATACTGCACCGGATGCTCCAATAGTTGGCGCATTTGATAACAGAAGATTAAACACGCCGGCACCAATTCCGGTAATAAAATAATATTTAAGAAATTCTTTAGTACCCCATTCCCGCTCTAATTCAGAACCAAACATCCAAAGTATGAACATATTAAAAAAGATATGCCAGAAACCACCATGCAAAAACAAGTATGAAACAAGCTGCCATATTTTGAAGTGATATATTACTTCTGATGGAATCAATGCAAAATTTTGAAAAATAACCTGCTGAAGTGATTGGTTCAAAACTTGCATTAAGAAAATAATGGCATTTATAAAAATGATGTTTTTTATTGCCGGGGGCATTCCCCCCATGGGGCCAAAACCGTATGATTTGTTTAAATTCATTTTAAAATTCTTTTTCAAAAGGAATACAACGAATGGTTGCCTTTGTTTCTTCCTGTACTTTTGCTTCACATGCGGCATCACCACACCAATGGCTCTTTAAGAATCCACCTTGGTCATCGACAACTGTTTTAAATTTATCATAGTCATCAATTTTGATTGTATTCTTATCCCTGAATTGACGTGCTCTTTCCAACATCTCATTTTGCATAGCAGTTAATTCGCTGGTAACTTTATCCAGAATACCTACCCGTGATATAAACTGTTTCTCCATAGTATCACGACGGACCAGAACGACGTTATTTTTGTCAACATCTTTTGGTCCTATTTCTATACGCACAGGAATACCCTGTAATTCCCACTCGGAAAATTTATAGCCAGGCTTATATTGCGGCCGGTCATCAAAAATGACATTATATTTTTCTTTTAATTCACGATAAACACCATCAGCAAAATCCAGTACGGTTTTCTTTTCATCATCCCCGCGATAGATAGGAACAATCACAATTGGGCGCTGAGCCATTTTGGGTGGCAGTACCAGCCCCCGGTCATCGCTATGCGCCATAATCAAAGCGCCAATCAACCGAGTGCTAACACCCCAGGATGTCGCATAAACATGACTCAACTTACCTTCTTTATCCTGAAATTGAACATCAAAAGCCTTAGCAAAATTTTGGCCTAAATTATGTGAAGTTCCAGCCTGCAGGGCTTTTTTATCCTGCATCATAGCTTCAATACAGTAGGTGTGTAAAGCACCGGCAAATTTTTCTGCTTCACTTTTTTTGCCTGGAATCACCGGAATAGCCAGATAGTCTTCGGCAAATCGTTTATATACATCTAATATTTTTAATGTCTCTTCCTCAGCTTCATCATAAGTTTCATGGGCGGTGTGGCCTTCCTGCCATAAAAATTCAGAGGTACGTAAGAATAAACGTGTACGCATTTCCCAGCGCATTACATTGGCCCACTGATTAATCAATAATGGCAGATCACGGTAGCTCATGATCCATTTTTTATACATACTCCAGATGATGGTTTCCGAAGTCGGACGGATATACAATTTCTCTTCCAGTTCCTGCCCGCCACCATGCGTTACCACAGCGCATTCCGGAGAAAAACCTTTTACATGCTCGGCTTCCTTCTGCATAAAACTTTCCGGGATGAGCAGCGGAAAATAGGCATTTACATGACCAGTTTCTTTAAACATGCGGTCTAAATTGCTTTGAATCATTTCCCAGATTGCGTAACCGTTGGGACGGATAACCATTGCCCCCTTCACCGGTGAATAGTCCGCTAATTTACCTTGCAGCACAATATCTGTGTACCAGCGGGAATAATCTACATTTCTTGGAGTTACCTTTTCAGCCATCTTTTCCTCAAATCATCGTTCGGATAATACATATTTACTAATAATCCAATCATACATTATTAAATTAAGATAAACGTGTAAGATTCATGAAGGAAACCTGCGGATTAAACTTATTTAATTGACGACCATAATGCATCTTGTAATAACGTATTACAGCTGCAAAAAAACAAAAAGTAAAAATGGTGACCAGAATAATCCTAAACCTGCTTTCCTTTTTTTGATTGTACGCCTGGAGGGAATCGAACCCCCAGCCTTTGGAACCGGAATCCAACGCTCTATCCAATTGAGCTACAGGCGCAGTTTATCACGATAAGAGTGCGCAAATATATTCGATGAAGTCCATAATGTCAAATAATTTTTATTTTTAAAAAATAAGCCACTAAAAGCACGGAGAATCATATAGATTTTATATATAAATTCCCATTATTTTATCATTGCCTTTTTTTCTGATGACAAAAAACTTATAGAAATTTCTATATAATTGTATTACTAATTATTCACATTAACAAGT
>JARRPN010000533.1:0-3483 GCA_037382875.1 Calditrichaceae bacterium
CATCTGCCCTTGAGTATAATCCCGATATTTCCAAAACACAAACATCCTCAGATACATCCATTTCTGCTGAAACCATCAAAGAACAATGGTCGGCGATCCTTGTAAAAATCCACGAAAGCAAGCCATCTTTAGCAACATCACTTGAACATGCAAGACCTTTAAATTTGGATGATAACCAACTGGAAATTGAGATTAATCAGATAAATGCATTCCAGAGGGACCTAATCAATAATAATTTCCGTTTGATTGAAGATGCATTATATGCAGTAATGCAGGAACATTTTAAGGCTAAATTCAATTTTAAATTAGAACAGGCTTTTGTAAAAAAACCGGAAAAGGAAACGTTATCCAAAGAGGATAAGGATAAAATTTTGCAAAAGATTCGTTCCGAAGATGAAAATATGGCAAAATTGATTGATGAATTTGATTTAGAATTATATTAAATGAGGTGAAGTATGGTTAATATGAATTCATTGCTGAAACAAGCTCAGAAAATGCAGGAAGATATGCAGAAGGCCCAGGAAGGATTGGTCGATATTAAAGTTGAGGGAACCGCTGGTGGCGGAATGGTAAAGGTAGTAGCCAACGGTAAAATGGAAGTACTTTCTGTTCATATTGAAGAGGAAGTTGTCAGTGCGGAAGACAAGGAAATGCTGGAAGATTTGATTGCTGCAGCAGTTAACCAGGCTATGAAGTCCGCCCAGGAAAAAGCTAATGAAGAGATGCAGAAAATTACCGGCGGTATGCTGGGAGGAATGAATCTACCGGGCAATTTTAAATTTCCGGGTATGTAGTATGCAATTATTGGGTATTGAAGCGTTGGACAGATTGGTCAATGAACTTTCGCGATTACCGGGCATTGGCCGTAAAACAGCCCAGCGTCTGGCTATTTTTATCCTAAAGAGTGATTCTCAGTATGCTGAGAACCTGGCAGATGCCATTCATGATTTAAAACAGGAAACGCAATTATGTGAAACATGCTTTAATATTGCGGAAGCTGCTCAATGTTCAATCTGTTTAGATACACACCGTGATCCGACAAAGATTTGTGTGGTAGAAGACATTGTTGATATTTTTGCAATCGAAGCATCGAATGAATATAAAGGATTGTATCATGTATTGGGCGGTGTTATTTCTCCATTAGCCGGGGTGACAGCAGAAAACCTTCACCTGAATGAATTGATTGAGCGTGTAAAAAATGAAAATGTCGAAGAAGTACTCATGGCGCTCAATCCCAGTACAGAAGGTGAAGCAACCATGATTTATATATCTAAATTATTGAGTGGATTAAATACTAAGGTCACACGAATTGCCAGTGGTGTGCCCATCGGTTCTCATCTCGAATATGTCGATACGGTAACCATCGGCAGAGCTATTTCTTCCCGCCGAGAATTATAAAACCAGCTCCCACTTTTCAGAAGCCAGCTCAGAATTTTCAAAAAGTTTCTTAGCCTCTGACCGAATTTCCTCCAAGACCTCGTCCGTGTTATTTGGATCATGATGAAATAAAAGCAGTTTTTTAACATTGGCCTGTTTAGCCGTATCACAAGCCATGGCGTAACTGCTATGACCATATCCTGCAAAGTTTTTATATTGATCGGTTGTGTATTGAGCATCGTGAATTAATATGTCAGCATTTCTGGCAAAATTAATTAAACGATGATCCCCGCCGACATAAGCTTCCACATCGGTAGCAAAAACAATAGACTGATCATTCCATGTTATCTTAAAAGGGTAGCTGCCATCCTTGGGGTGAAAATAATATTTCATAGTCTCAATACTTAATGTATCTTCCGGAATTTCATCTTTACTAACATGACCAAATTGCGGTTCCGGATTGCCATCATCAAAATAAATAAACATATTTTCATTTAAATTAACGAAAGACTTTGTAGAACGAAATTCATCCATACTAACTGGAAAATATTGTGGCACTACAGTATTTCTTAATATTTGCTCCAGATCGACGCCTAAAGTAGCCGGTCCAATAAAATGTATATGGACATCCGGCATATAAACCGGTGCAAAAAACGGCAAACCAAGCAGATGGTCGTAGTGGGTATGTGTAAATAATAGGGTTATATTAAAAGGCTGTTTCGGGAATCAGTTCTTTACCTAACTTAATGATCCCGCTACCGGCATCAATTATCACAACATGATTTGAGGTTCTTGCCAATAAACAAGTCGTATTGCCACCATATTTGGTTCCATTTTCCGGAGCAATAGGATAACTTCCGCGAACACCATACAATTTTACCTTCAATTCAAAATCTTTCATCAGCCAACCTTTTTTTATTTGAACATATAGGTCTATATTTTGGAGACAACAATCAAACTATAAAATATATTAATTCTTTATGAACCGGATTCTAATTTTTTTATTTGATCACGAATTTTTGCAGCTTTTTCGTATTCTTCACTATCAACTGCCTTTTTCAGCTGTTCTTTTAATTCTCCGAGATTATCTGTAGCTGATTTGAATAAGTAATTTTTGTCATCGGTTTCTTTGTCATCTGGGATGTAAGCCGCCTGATCCATGACTGTTTCATTGACAAAAATATTAGTTCCTAAACGAACAGCCAAAGCAATGGCATCACTTGGACGGGCATCTATTTCCATAGTTTCCATATCTTTCTGGATTCGGATAATGGCATAGTAGGTATTTTCTTTTAATTCAGAAATGATTACACTTTCAATCGATACACCGATTGAATCAAGTAAATTGACGGTAAGATCATGCGTAATAGGTCGGGGTGGTTTCAAATCCTCAAGAGCTAATGCAATGGATTGCGCTTCGTATTCACCTATAACTATAGGCAAAGTACGATTACCCTCTTTCTCCTTAAGAATGATTCCACTTGCCTGTGATTGAGTAAGAAATATACCATTTACTCGAACTTCAATCATAAAATAATACCAAGTTTTTAAACTGCTTCTACACTTGTTATTTCAGGGACCTGCATTTTTACAATACGCTCAATCCCTTGTTTTAATGTGATTGTAGACATCGGACATCCGCCGCAAGCTCCAATTAACTTTATATGAACAACATTATCGGCATCTACTCGCACAAATTCAACATCACCGCCATCTGCCTGAAGGCCCGGTCGGATGCTGTCAAGAGCTTTCATAATTTTATCTTGCAACTGCATTTGCGTACCTTTGATTTGTTTTTAAAAATATTAAGAAAATTACTTTAAAAGTCAAATGCTTTTTAAAGTGCTCCCCTCTTGTTTGATTGTGTCTTGTACATGTGAGTATCGTCTGATATTATTAATTTATTAGTATAATAACGTCCGAATCATTGAGCCATATCAATTATCCAGAATTTCTTAAGCAATTTATTTGTTTTTGATTAAAAAAATGTGAAATGTTATAGCCCAGTCATTATATTCAATCCCGTTAGATAAAAAGGATTATTGTAAAATTAATTATATAAAAGGAAGATAGTACACATGATTAATCCCTATATTTTTAGAGAAT
>JARRPN010000534.1:0-1240 GCA_037382875.1 Calditrichaceae bacterium
GATGAGCTATACTTTCGTACACCTTAATATACAGGGCTTATTTTTAAGAATCAATATTTAAATTGAATTTTTTACAAATTTAGGGATGAGTTTTACTGCAATTAATTTAAGGAAATAAATCGGAATGATAAAAGCAAATACCAGCGTATTATCCTGATCAAATGAAGGTAGTATTTTTAGACAAATTGCTACAATTAATAAAATAAAATGGATTATCCATAAGCGATCCTGCCAAATCCATCCCCAGCTTTTATTCCGGGCAATGGCTACACCTACTATCAGAAAAATAAAAGTTAAAGGATTAACAAAAATCAAATTCTCATTATGATACGTAACGGAATGGTCGGTAAAAGATGAGAGCAGGGCCAAACCCAGACCCGGAACACCCAATATGAGTCCCATCAATGTTACATATATTCCATAAATCACTCTTTTCCATGAACTGAATGAACTTCTTAACCAATATACAATGGCAATCGCCAGTATTCCGATCACCAAGCCGGATAATACAGAAAGAGGCCAATGAACCGGAACTTCATCATAAACCTGCTGATGATCCGATTTATAAAAAATATAACTATTCGAAACCAAGGGATGCATTCTACCATTTTCATCCGGAATTTTCAATTCACCTACATATTTTTCAAGTTCATCCGGCAGAAACATTTCATCCCATTCTTTTATCGGTTTATCGATCTCATCTCCCATTAAATACATCAATAATAATTCCATAGGAAAACAATGACCTGAATACCGCCGGGTATGTCCCCGCAAAGTCATTCTGGCTGGTTTATCAGTGGCTTTGTAAAGAGCACCGTCGACCGCTGCATTTATGACATCACGCAACCTTGTTGAACAATTATCATAGTAATGGTGATACAGATATTCCCGGTTTTGTGGCAGCACATTCATAGCTAATAATTGGGCCATCTGCAGTTTCTTTTCAGGTGGGATATCTAAAGTCTGAATCCGCACGTCTCTATCAAGTTGTTTGTAATAATATAAATAGCCTGGAATAGAAAAATCACCAACTGAAAATATAAGGCGCCCCATGGCAAACTTTGCCAACATGCCTTTATCAAATGAGTACAACCCGAAATTGTAAATGCGTGCCCTGCGATTGCCCAAATCTTCTACGATAATTCCACCATGTCCCCACCAGGAAGGAATATCTTCACCAGGGCCGAATGTGACTAATTTAATTCTCAGATCTTCCGCTTTACTTTGGCCGGTTGCCCAG
>JARRPN010000534.1:1273-3366 GCA_037382875.1 Calditrichaceae bacterium
GCAATTCAAATCAATTACAAAAATTTATTAGCCATACGGGAATGAATGGAGAAATAAAAAGCGTTAAAAATAAATTATATAGTAAAAAATTAAAAAGTAATTGAGGTAAAAATATGTTTCAAGTCGCTTCAAAATACCCGGAAGAAATGGTCAAACCAATGCGCGAAGAGTTAACAACTTTAGGTGTCGAAGAATTATTATCATCTAGTGCTGTCGATAACGCCTTATTAAAAAATGAGGGATCGACTTTCCTGGTCATAAATTCAGTTTGTGGATGTGCTGCCGGCAATGCCCGGCCAGCTGTAAAATTGGCACTGCAAAATGATATTTTACCGGATCAGGTTACTACGGTTTTCGCTGGTGTAGATCAGGAAGCAGTAGCACAGGCAAGATCGCACATTCATGGCTATCCACCGTCTTCTCCATCTATGGCGCTATTTAACAAAGGCAAATTGGTTCAATTTATACCTCGCCACCAAATTGAAGGCAGATTACCTCAGGAAATTGCAGGAGATTTAGTAAGCGCTTTTAATGAACACTGTAAAAAATAAAAAGGAGTTTGTTATGTTTGAAGGATTCTCAGATCAGGCTCGTATCTGGATTTATGGATTTAAAGAACAACTATCAGCTGCAGATATCAATATAATAAATACTGAGTTAAATAATTTTGTTACAAACTGGAAATCTCATAAAGATCCGGTAAAAGGTAGTTATGAAATTCTTCTTGATCGGTTTGTAATACTGGTTGCCGAATCATCCGTTTCCGGTTGCTCCATAGACAGTAGTGTTAGTGTATTTAAAAAACTTAGAGATGAATACCAATTGGATGCACTCAACCAGGATCTGGTTTATTTTAGAAACCAAGAAGGTGTTTCAGCTTTAGCAAGAAACGATTTCCAGAAACTGGTGGATGAGGATAAAATATCATGGAATACGATTGTTTTTAATATGATCCCAACCATGCTCGGTGTCTTTCGCTCAGGTCAATGGGAATTACCATTTTCCAAAAGCTGGCATGGGCAGGTATTTAAAAAATCTGCTTAACTCCCTAAATAATTTAAATCACAAACATCGATACTCTGTTATTTACCCAAATTATTTTCGATTATGAGATTAAAAATATAATTTCTTCATTTTGAATTTAATATTGATTTTATTATAATTATATCATTATGTCCTTCCTAATTATCTATAAACTCTGAGGAGTTATTATTTGGATAATAAAGCTACATCTATCGCTACAGATGAATTTGCTGCGCAGTTTACTCAGTTAAAATATAATCCCATGGGAGATACCAAATTATTTTGTAGTCAAACCGGATTTGGCAGCTATCGGATATACAAGTCTTTCCCCGAGCATAGAGAAGCGCTGAAACATGCTATACTGAATGGTATAAACTTAATCGATACCAGCGCTAATTATGCCGATGGCAGCTCAGAGGAATTAATCGGTGAAGTTATAAATGATTTGATTTCCAATAAAAAAATTAAACGTGATAATTTAATAATTATAACCAAAGCCGGATATTTACAAGGACATAATTATAAGGAAAGTCAGAACAGAAAAAATGAAAATAATTCCTGGCCGGAGTTAGTTGAGTACGGACCGGGTATTGAACATTGTATCCATCCGGATTTTTTGGAAGATCAATTGAATCGAAGTCTGGAACGGCTTCAGTTAAATACGATTGATTTTTACTTGTTGCACAATCCGGAGTACTATTTATCCTGGGCACATAAAGTAGGCATTCCACTTAATGAAGCACGTCAGGAATATTATCAGCGCATCTCACAAGCTTTTAATTACCTGGAGAGAGAAGTAGCAAAGGGCCGCATTCAATATTATGGTATCAGTTCCAACACATTTCCGAGTCATACCGATGATTATAATTTTACCTGTCTGGAGACGGTTTGGCATATTGCTAATAACATTGCAACTAAGCATCATTTCCGTGTCGTACAAATGCCGATGAATTTAATTGAACATCAGGCAGTTACAACCATCAATCAGCCTAGCATGCACTCTGTTCTGGAATATGCATGCAATAAAGGATTAGCCGTTTTAATTAATCGCCCTTTCAATGCATTTATTA
>JARRPN010000535.1:0-2832 GCA_037382875.1 Calditrichaceae bacterium
CTTCAAATAGTAACCAAACAAATTAATAAAAGATGCATCGAAAAATTAGAATTTATTCCATAGTGCTTGTGTTGGCAGGCATTTTTTCATTAGGAGCTTTCGCTCAGGACAAACCCAATATTCTTGTGATATGGGGTGATGATATCGGAACGTGGAACATTAGCCACAATAACCGTGGCATGATGGGGTACCATACACCCAATATCGACCGTATTGCCAGCGAAGGTGTTTCCTTCACTGATTATTATGCACAACAAAGTTGCACGGCGGGTAGAGCAGCATTTATAAGTGGTAGTGTTCCTGTGCGTTCAGGAATGACTAAAGTCGGGCTTCCGGGTGCAAAAGAAGGCTGGCAAAAGACCGATGTTACTATGGCTACTGTATTAAAGGGCCAAGGATACGCCACCGGTCAGTTTGGTAAAAACCACCAGGGAGACCGAAATGAACACTTACCTACAATTCACGGATTTGATGAATTTTTAGGTAACCTTTATCATCTGAATGCAGAGGAAGAACCGGAAAACGAAGATTATCCGCGCGATATGGTTTTAAAGAATGGCAAAACATTCCTTGAAACATATGGGCCTCGCGGGGTGCTTCATACCTGGGCAACAGATGTAGATGACCCTACAGAAGATCCTCGTTTTGGCAGAGTTGGAAAACAACGGATAGTAGATACAGGCCCACTCACTAAAAAGCGAATGGAGACTATCGACGATGAAACCGTAGCTGCTGCCATCGATTTTATTAAACGCCAGAATGAAGCAGGTCAACCTTTCTTTTGTTGGTGGAATGGTACACGTATGCATTTCCGTACGCACGTTAAAGAGGAACACCGCGGTATCTCTGGTCAGGATGAATACAGTCAACAGATAATGGTGTACATTACAATACCTGGCCTGATGCAGGCACAACACCTTATAGAGGTGAAAAGAACTCCAACTGGGAAGGAGCCTACCGAGTTCCTGCATTTGTTCGCTGGCCCGGTCATTTTCCGGCAGGTACAACTTTAAATGGAATTGTTGCACACGAAGACTGGCTGCCTACTTTTGCAGCTGCAGCAGGAGATACGGATGTTAAAGATCGTTTAAAGGAAGGTACTGAGATAAATGGTCGTTCGTATAAAAATTATCTTGATGGCTATAATTTATTGGAATATCTTTCAGGAGAAGAAGAAGAATCTCCTCGTCGAGAATTCTGGTATGTTAATGATGACGGGCAAGTTGTTGCAGCTCGTTACGACGACTGGAAAGTTGTTTTTCTGGAAAACAGAGGACAGGCTTTTGGTGTTTGGCGTGAACCATTTGTGGAATTGCGTGTACCTCTTTTATTCAATCTTAGAAGAGATCCTTTTGAGAAGGCCCAGCATAATGCCAATGTTTACGAAGATTGGTTCCTTGATCATCCTTTTGTGATTGTTCCAATCCAAACACTTGCGGCACAATTTCTGTTAACCATGCAGGAATATCCGCCTTCGCAATCACCCGGTGCTTTTAACCTGAGTAAGATCGAGAAAATGCTAAATAATCCCTCAGGTGGACATTAATACTATTTCATGAGGTAACAGAAATGTTTCAATGAGAAATTCATTGAAACATTTCTTACATTTAACAAGATTGTAAAAAATGAAAAAGCTATCATTATTTTGGGTATTTATTGTCCTGTTAAGTTGCAATTCACCTGCTCCTAAAGTAACAGACACTCCCGTTGCAGATAAGGACCCGCTGCCTACCTGGAATGAAACGGCATCAAAAAAAGCTATTATCGATTTTGTAAATGCAGTAACCGATGAATCTAATCCCGACTTCGTCGAACCTGCCGATCGCATCGCAGCCTTCGACAATGACGGAACCTTATGGAACGAAAAACCACTTTATATTCCCGTTGAATATGAAATTCATTTTATAAAAAAGTTTTATCCATCGAAACCGGAATGGAAAAACAATAAATTATACAAAGGTTTGGCGGAAGGCGATCTAACGGTGATGAAGGAATACAATACTTTTGATTTGATCAATGAACTGTTTGCAGCACACGATGGTCAGAAAGAAGAAGAATATAAAACTGAGGTGTATAACTTTTTAAGCAATTATAATCATCCCAAATTCAACCGTCCGTTTAAAGAAATGACCTATTCGCCAATGGTTGAATTACTTGATTACCTGCATGAAAACGATTTTAAGGTGTACATTGTTACAGGCGGAGAAATTACATTTGTTAGAACGGTATCGGAAGAAATTTACAACATCCCGCCGGAAAACGTAATTGGAAGTAGCGTGCTTCTAAAGTATGTTTCCGATGATAGCGGTGCTTACCTGTTACGTACCGGAAAAATCAATTCGGCTAACGACAAACAGGTAAAGCCTACGAATATTGAGTTGCATATTGGCCGCAAACCTATATTTGCTGCCGGTAACAGCGATGGCGACTACCAGATGATGGAATATACATTGTCAAACGATAAACCATCGATGGCCATTCTGGTGCATCACGACGATGAGGAACGTGAATACAGCTATATGCACGGCACCGAAAAAGCAGTAAAAGATGCGCAGGAAAAAGGCTGGTTTGTTGTGAGCATGAAAACCGACTGGAATAAAGTTTTCAAAAACAAACAATAGTTCAACATTTTGAATCTCCCGTTGTTAAATATTATCTATCTTTAAACCTAATGGATTAGACCAATTGAAAAAAACAGTTATGAAAATCAAAACAGTAATCTTACTCGCACTTATTTTAACCGGAGTTTACGGTTATTCAAGTACCGCCGACAAAAAATCGGAACAAGAACAACAGCGAATAATGGTGCTGCAAAAATCATTTGAGCCTCAT
>JARRPN010000536.1:0-2078 GCA_037382875.1 Calditrichaceae bacterium
TTTTCCTTATCTTCCTGATGCTGTAAAATACCATCACGCATGTTTACAAGGGCATTATTCAAAACGGCCAATTCTCCGGTTATATCGTCAGGCGGATCACTTTGATAATTTCCATGGCCGATCTCGTCGCTGAATTTAACCAGTTGATTTATTGGTGTTGCAATTGCACGGGCTACCAGCCAGGCAGCAAAGAAAGTTAGAAGAAGACCAAAAATAGCTATACCAATAAAGATCAGTGCCAGTGAATCCAGTCGTTCAAGACGTTCAGCGCCTTCCTGGATGCCAAGATAATATCGATCGGTCAGTCTATGAAATCCCCATACATACCAGTTGCCGTCATCGGCTTTGAATGGAAGAGAAACCACGTTGCCTGATATTTTTAACTCTTCGATTTCATTTTGATTTATTCTAAGTCTCGCTGAAGAAATATCATCTTTTGCTTTTATTAATATCTCAAAATCGCTATTGAATATAAAGGCATTACTTAGGTCCATCACTGTATTCGCTTCGCTCAATTTTTTCTGATAATAAAGAGATGCCATATTTTCCGCATCCGATTGAATATAATCCAGGTAAGTCTGATTCAAGTCATTGGCCAGGACATTATTCATCATAATGATCTGATCTTCAATCTGTTCCAGATATATATTGCGAACAAACTGATAGCTTATAAATGCCATGCTGCCGACAAGGATCAAAGCAATCAGGCTGAAGATCACCATAATCCTAGTTTTAATAGCTGCACTGAATAATTTATTGATAATACTTTTCATCATATCGGTTTAAGCGATTTGTGATACATTTTTATCTAAGTGCCCACATATATTTTACATTTTTTATTGTCCAGGTATTTTTAACCTTTTCTAAAAATAGAAACCGGCCGTACCCACCATGAGCCTGCATATAATCCAAATATAAAATTGCCTGACTGTACAATTCATCGAAGGCAATGGATGTTAAATCTATTATCTCTATAGCAGGATCTGAGAAATTAGAGTTTGAATCATGTGAAATTAAACTATAATCAAAAGAGATGTTAAATTTATCTTTAACTTTTGTTCTTGTTTGATTAAGCAATTTATAATTTTCTATCGTTTCTAATTGTAAATTTGGGAATAGCGAATGTATAGAATCCGGAAGGTACACCGGTTTATGATTGTTTATCCAATATCCTGATGCTGTGGAGTCTAGAATATAAATTGATCCATTAAATTCTGAATTGATAATATCAGAATAAGCTTTATATTTTTCAATTTCATAAATATCATTATCAGATGAAATTGGATTATCACTTTTACTGCAATTCAATGTGATTATTGAAAAACTTAAAATAAGAAATGTGTTATTTAATTTTTTCATTTTTTACTAAATAATAATAAAAATGTATAACATTTAATTATAGTATTTATGTATTTCTGTGCACTGCAAAATATCATCATCCGGCGTCCAAATATCAAGGCTCCTGGTAATAATAGTCCTTGAAGAATCTACTGATAATATGATTATGGATTGTGGCGGAAGTGATTTGTTACAACAATAACAGAATAAACTTGCATTAATACTATCGCAATTTGAATTTAATCTGTTAACGAGGATATCCAGATTCTTTTCATGACCCCATTCATCATCTTTTGTTCGATTTGGTTCCAGATCAGTTAACATTTTATTAATTTCAATTTTCACCATATCTGAATTTAAATCAATAATTGCCATTTTAAGGTTGATACAATCAGGAATTTCCCAACCGTCTAAGTTATCCACGGATTTCTTACAATTCGTCAATGTAATGATCATTAGTATTATTATTGTATATCGAAAATTATTTCTAATCATATTCACATTTGCTCCAGATCTAATAGTATTAAATTTAAATTAATTTTGAATAGCACTCCAGCAATAATATCTCTTTCCACCCGGCTCTTCGCGAACTGATAATCCTACTCGCCATGGCAAATTCTCCGGAGGTAAATATACGTTGGTTTTAACAATTTCAGAGGGTTCAAATTTAATTAATATAACGCCATTTCCGCAGCGCCAAAAATTATATTGTACCCAGCCTGTATCGCTTTGCATCTGAG
>JARRPN010000537.1:0-3674 GCA_037382875.1 Calditrichaceae bacterium
TTGCATCCGGACTGCCTAAAAAGGTTTTGCCAAACGGAGTTGAAAGTAAGTTGACCATTGTGCCATTCTATGATCGGACACAACTCATTTATGAAACACTGGGTACACTGGAAGAAGCTTTATCTCTACAGATATTGATAACGATTCTTGTAATTGTGGTGATGATATACAATCTGCGCGCCTCTTTTCTGATTTCCAGCCTGCTGCCCATTGCTGTACTGATGGTTTTCATTGCTATGCGCTATTTTGGAGTCGATGCCCATATTGTAGCTTTATCAGGTATCGCTATTGCGATTGGTACGATGGTAGATCTTGGCATTATTCTGTCCGAGAATGTTATCAAACATCTGGATACAAGACCTCCGGGAAAGAAGCTGATTGAAACGGTGTATAACGGTGCGGCAGAAGTATCATCCGCCATTCTTACGGCTGTTTCAACCACCATTGTAAGTTTTATTCCAGTCTTCACTATGCAGGCTGCAGAAGGGAAATTATTCCGTCCGCTGGCTTTTACAAAAACGTTTGCCCTGATTGCTGCATTGCTGGTTTCATTGTTAATTCTACCCGCATTGGCTCACTGGTTTTTTGGATTCCGGATTAAAAGGGCATCCATAGGCAAATGGCTAAATCCTATTTTGATTGTGATTGGTTTTACCGCTCTGATTATGGATTATCCCTGGGCCGGGACTATGTTAGTATTATTCGGCGGAATCGGCATCTTTAAAGATTATTACAATCAAAAATATAAAAATGAAAGCAGGTGGTATAACTGGCTGCTTGATAATTCAGGTTTGATCATCGTTTTACTTGGAGTGGTCTGGCTTCTGGCTAATTACTGGTTGCCTCTGGGAGCAGGTCACAGTCTTTTCCTGAATATAATTTTTGTTGCTTTTATGATCGGTCTTATACTGGGTTCTTTTGTCCTTTTAGAAAAGTACTATGCACCTATTTTGCACTGGGCTCTGGATAATAAAATTAAATTTTTAATCATTCCCTTTGTCATCATCCTGTTTGGAGCAACCATCTGGCTTGGATTTAATTCTGTTTTTGGATTTATCGCCAAAGGATTTGATATCGTTGGCTGGAATGTTAGGACAACGAGTATATGGTCTGGAGTCGTACATACATTACCGGGTATCGGTAAAGAATTTATGCCGGCACTGGATGAAGGCAGTTTTCTGTTAATGCCGACCTCTATGCCGCATTCGGGCATCGAATACAATCGAAAAGTAGTGGCCCAACTGGATATGCTGGTAACCAGTATTCCCGAAGTAGAATTGACGGTTGGCAAACTGGGCAGGGTTTCTTCCGCACTGGATCCGGCGCCTATATCCATGTTCGAAAATATAATCAATTATAAACCGGAGTATATTGTCAATGAACTGGGCCATCGGGCACGTTTTAAAGTAGATGATGACGACCGTTTTATCCTGACAAACGGAGACCGTCTGAGCAATGAGCAGGCTCTTGAAAAGGGCATAGCACGGAATGATCTTATACCGGATGAAGGCGGGCGGTATTTTCGTAACTGGCGGGCGCATATACATTCTCCGGATGATATCTGGAATGAAATTGTGAATGTAACTAAAATTCCCGGTGTGACATCCGCGCCAAAGCTCCAGCCTATTGAAACAAGGCTGGTCATGCTGCAGACCGGTATGCGGGCGCCGATGGGGATAAAAGTGTATGGCCCGGATCTGCTCGGCAAAATTCTGATTGCCACGCCAACAGGCGCACAGATACCTTTGTCTCAGATATTAAAAGTAGAGTATGTGCGTGGTCCCCAGGTTATTAAGAGCGAGGACACTTTTCTTGTAAGTTATGTTCTCTTTGATAAACGGGCCGGTCATGCCGAGGTTGATGTGGTTCAGGATGCCCAGAAGACCATACAGGATCGGATTAATAAAGGTGAACTGATTGTTCCGGCCGGGGTGAAATATAAATTTTCAGGCAGTTATGAAAATCAAATTCGCGCTGAAAAAAGGCTATCGATCATCGTGCCGTTGGTTCTCGGTATCATTTTTCTAATTCTATATTTCCAGTTTAGATCAGTTTCAACATCGGCTATGATTTTTTCAGGTATTTTCCTGGCCTTCAGTGGCGGATTTATTATGATATGGTTGTATGGACAAGGCTGGTTTGCTGATTTTAGTATCTTCGGAACCAATATGCGTGATTTGTTCCAGATACATACCATAAACCTGAGTGTAGCCGTATGGGTTGGATTCATTGCACTGTTTGGTGTCGCTACAGATAACGGCGTGCTTATAGCCACTTATCTGGATCAAAGTTTCAGACGCCATCGTCCTGAAAATCAAACAAAATTGCGGGAAGCTGTTATGGATGCGGGATTACGCAGAATTCGGCCGGCTTTAATGACCGCGGCAACAACGATGATTGCTTTGCTGCCTGTACTGACATCCACCGGGCGTGGATCGGATATTATGGTACCGATGGCCATTCCATCTGTGGGTGGCATGGTATTGTCACTGATTACGGTGTTCCTGGTACCGGTCTTATACAGCTTACGGGAAGAAAGAAAACTCAGCGGGAGTAGTTTCTCTCACAAAGACACGAAGGAATAATATATTAAAAAGAGAATGGCTAAAATATGAATACAAATAATATTAAATATCTGATTTTTGTGTTGATTTTTACAGGATTTATTCAGGGGCAGACTTTAGAAGAGTATTTTCAAATAGCCGCAAAAAATAATCCCGGTCTTCAGGCAGAGTATAAGGAATACGAAGTTGCCATGCAGAAAGTGTCCAGGGTAAGTTCTTTGCCGGATCCTACATTTTCTTTTGGTTATTTTGTTCAACCAGTTGAGACACGCGTAGGTCCGCAGAAAGCCAAATTCAGCTTGAGTCAGATGTTTCCCTGGTTTGGCACATTAAAAGCGCAGGGCGATGCAGCTGCACTAATGGCCGAAGCTAAATTTCAGGCTTTTCTGGATGCAAAGAACAAATTGTATTATGACGTGGCTGCAGCCTATTATCCTCTTTATGAATTGAATCAGATCAGGCAGATTGAACAGGAAAATATAACTCTGCTGGATGCATATAAAACGATCGCCCTGCAGAAATTTCAGAATGGCGAAGGTACAATGGTCAATGTGTTGCGTACGGATATAATGCTGAAAGATGCCCGGACTAATTTGGATATTCTGAATACAAAGGAAAAACCATTGCTGGCATCGATTAATCAGTTACTAAATCGGGAAGAAAATGAACCAGTTGAAGTAGCCGATACTCTCAATATTATGCCGCTTCCAAATGATACAATTCAGGATTCAATGCTGGTTAAGAATCCCGGTTTGCACAAATTTGACCTGCTTTATAAATCGCAGAAAGAAGCCGAGAAGGCGGCTTTTAGGCAGGGATTACCCAAGTTCGGTATTGGATTGGATTATGTTATCGTAGATGAACGTGCAGATATGGATGTGCCGGATAACGGAAAAGATGTACTCATGCCTATGTTTTCAATCAGTCTACCTGTTTTTAGGGGTAAATACAAAGCCGCCCGTGAAGAAGCGAAACTGATGCAGGAAAGTTATCGATTACAAAAGGAAGATTTGCAAAATACACTCATTGCGAATTATGAAATGATCCGTTTTGAAATAAATAAGAAACAAAAATTAATTGAATTGTATGATCAGCAGATAAATGAATCGC
>JARRPN010000538.1:0-2067 GCA_037382875.1 Calditrichaceae bacterium
CTCTGGATCTGCAGGAAGCCCTTACCATTGAGGCTTGGATAAAAGGCGGTCCTTCTCAAAAAAATTATGCAAGGATTGTTGATAAATATCGTTATAATACCCATCAGGGATTTAATTTAGTACGATATCCTGAAATGAACAGTACTATGCTGGATTTCTTTTCAACTGAAGATACCAAACACACTTACGGGGGAGTGACACCTACTTTTGATGAAAACTGGCATTATGTTGCCGCAACATTCGACGGCGATTATATTAAAATATACATTGATGGCAGGCAGGAGAATCGGGTTCAATTAACACAACATAGATCCATTCAGTTATGTCCGGATTACTTTGCCATTGGCAATGGCTTCGATGGAGTACAGTGGTATCCTTTTAAGGGTCAAATTGATGAAGTACGTCTATGGAAAACATCTATTGATTCAATAACAATCCGGGACTGGATGCACAAAAAGATCTCAGCAGATCATCCTGATATTTCCGATCTTGTAGGATATTGGACTTTTAATGAAACCCAGGGCTCTTTTACAATTGATTCAAGTGATTATGGAAATCACGGTACATTGACTAATATGGATACAATGGCCTGCTGGGTTACATCTCATGTCCCTTTGGTCGGAGATATTATAAATGATTTAGAACATATCACAGCCATTTGGAGTAGTCTGGATTCCAGTTATTCATCCATTCTGTCATTAAAGAGCAACGATGTTGCCGGTGATACATGTATTATTTTCGGACATGACAATGAGGAAGTATCGTGGAGTTCATCGGATATTCCGGGAAGTTTAAATATTCTCTATAGGTTAGCCCGTGTTTGGCGAATGGAAGTTTACGGAAATCTAACGGCATCGGTTATATTTGATGTTTCTCAACTTGATATTTCTGATGGCCCAAGCCTAAAATTGCTAAAAGATCCATTAGGTACTTTTGCAAATGCAGATACGGTGCATGGTATATACGATTCAGTTAATCAATTGTTTATCGTGCCCAATCAAATTTTACAGGATTGTTGTTATTATACATTAGGAACAGAAGAAGATATTACTGCTATCGAAAGTGATCAACAAATAACAGTGCTTAATGAGTTTGACCTGTTCCAAAACTATCCCAATCCATTTAATCCTAAAACAACAATTCAATACGTTGTAGGGGCACATCGCGATGTGCCCTTACAGAAGATAGATATATCTGTATATAATATTATTGGCCAAAAAGTATGCACACTCGTTTCCAAAAAACAGGAACCAGGAAAACACGATGTATCCTGGGATGCAAGTGGATATGAAAGCGGCGTGTATTTCTGCAGATTGCAGGCTGGCAATTATCAGGATGTGCGGAAAATGATATTGTTGAAATGATTAATTGTTAGCTAAAATACTTGAAAGATAAATTTTGTACATAGAAAACCTGGTGATTTTCTTAGTGGATATATTGGAAAAATATCCATATTTATAACTGATGGATAAATAAAGTATAATCAGAAATTGACACCAACTGTATTTATTTATATTTCATATTATCATTTAAAAGAGAATTAGTAAAAGTAATTCTAAAATGTATGAAATGTCTGAACACCCCTGGTTGGATATTTCATTTATAGTTTCATTCATTTACTTATATTTAGATCTTAAAAAAGAAATATATATTTTGAAGAATACAATTTAGATAGCTATATTCAAAAAAATACAAGCATACCTAACTACATAATTTTAAAAACCGAAAAATAATTTATAGTCACCTATATGGAATCTTTTGAATATCAGTTGAATTCGGGTCAAAACTTGTTTATTAGGGAAGCACTTGCGGAAGACGCAGCCCAGCTTCTTGAATTTGTCAACCTGGTAGGACGTGAATCGGATTATTTATCATTTGGTTCGGGTGAATTCAATTTATCGCTTTCTGATGAGCAAAAATTTTTAAAGAAATGTTATTCTTCAAAAAATCAGTTATTTATTCTTGGTTTTATTGATGAACAAATTGTCGCTACATTACATTTTGACAATATCATTTTCCGCACATCCTGATAATTGCCAGCCTGCAATCTGCAGAAATACACGCCGC
>JARRPN010000539.1:0-2054 GCA_037382875.1 Calditrichaceae bacterium
AAAAGTATGGCCAGCCAGAGTAGCATGATTATTTTCAATATTAATTTTAAAATCATCTGCTAAGCCATATTTGTTCAGAAAACCAATAACAGTCGCACTATCAAAATCATACTGATGTTTAGTCGGTTCCATTGGTTTTGGTTCGATAAGGTATGTGCCTTTGAATCCAATTTTTCGGCCATAGTCACGGGCCTGAGTTAAAAACATCGCCAGATGTTCCTGTTCTCTTTTCATATCTGTATTAAGCAGGCTATAATAACCTTCCCTTCCGCCCCAGAATACATAATTTTCACCACCAAGAGCTACCGTAGCTTCAATAGCGCCTTTTACCTGGTGCGCAGCACAAGTAAGAACATGAAAATCAGGATTGGTAGACGCGCCGTTCGTATAGCGGCCGTTTGAAAAAACATTGGCTGTTCCCCACAACAGTTTAACGCCAGATTCTTCCTGTTTTTTAGCAGCTAGCTCAATCATTTTTTTCAGATTATCAGCGGTCTCTTTCACGGTATCGCCATCCGGGGCCATATCCACATCATGGAAACAATAAAATGGAGCACCCAGTTTTGATATAAATTCAAAAGCAGCATCTAATTTATCTTTTGCCTTTTGCATATCATCCGAGCTTTTCAACCATGGCAGATTCTGAGGACCCGGACCAAACGGATCATCACCTTCATTACAGAAGGTATGCCAATAGGCAATCGCAAAACGAAAATGATCTTTCATTGATTTTCCAGCTACGACTTTATTTTCATCATAATATTTAAAAGCCAATGGATTTTTTGAATCAGGCCCTTCGTATTTAATTTGGTTTATTCCAGGAAAATACTCTTTATTTCCCACCGTCACCTTAATAGACATTTTAACTCCCTTCTCGATCTAAGAACCATTTATATTTATATTTCTATATTTAAAATTAATTTATCCACTAAAATACATGTACATCGCAATAATTAATACCACAACCAAACTCGAAGTGATAACATCCCATTTTGTCCAACTGGCTCTTGTTGCATCCTTATCTTCCTTAGAAGTAGTGCTATAGGTCAGACCATTAATCTTCTCATAAGCTGGTTCATTTGTTGCATAACTCACTGCAATCATAACGATAACACATACAATAAAAATCAGAAGACTATAGTACTGAAAGAACATATTATTCATAATCCAGAAGAATGATCCTTCTGTATAAGCAAAATCTGTAATTAATTTTGCTGGTGTATCAATAGCCAATCTGAATAATCCCATGGCGAAGCCTACGATTAAAGCAGATAGACAACCTTTGGCATTTAGTCTTTTATTGAAAACACCCAGAAAGAAAACAACAAAAATCGGTGGTGCCAGGTATGCCTGGACACCCTGTAAATAATCGTACAATCCTCTTCCACCCTGGATAACTGGAATCCACAATAAACCAATTAACACCATGACACCAGTGGCAATCCGGCCAATC
Organism: Calditrichaceae bacterium; assembly: GCA_037382875.1. Taxonomy (GTDB): domain Bacteria; phylum Calditrichota; class Calditrichia; order Calditrichales; family Calditrichaceae; genus JAFGKZ01. The sequence goes on from JARRPN010000539.1 coordinate 1,454, forward strand.
CAAACCAGTTGATGTTGACTGGCTTTCGGCCGTAATCTTGAATAAAAGTCCATCGTAAATAATGTAGAAGATGCGTTAAATACGCCCGCTAATGAACTCATCAATGCGGCTAGTAAACCAGCAACAACAAGACCACGAATGCCTATTGGCAATACATAGGCAACTAAAAGGGGAAATGCTTTTTGAGCGTTTTCCGTAATAATTTCTGTTCCACCTCCATACAATTCAGCCTGTAATGCAGGTAGCTTACCACTGGATGCCAATGCAAAAGCAATCATACCCGGGATAATGAATATCAGTACGGGTAAAAGTTTTAGAAATGCAGCGAAAATTGAACCCCGGCGAGCTTCTGTTTCATTGGGAGCACCCAACATACGCTGGACAATATATTGATCGGTCGTCCAATACCATAATCCGATAATGGGTGCACAGAACAACATACCCAACCAGGGATAATTATCATTAAAATACCAGGCCATTTTCCCAACTTCCTTGATCGGTGCCCAGGTACTTTCTATTCCGGCAGGTACAAGGGGTTTCCACAAGTTGAACATTTCCGATCCAGCGATAGCTCTTAGTTCGCCCCAACCACCTAAAGCTT
>JARRPN010000540.1:0-2046 GCA_037382875.1 Calditrichaceae bacterium
TGCTGGAAATCAAACGATCCCTTTTTAACCGTACCTGAATTTCCCGATATACTCCGCCCCAAACATCCACCGATCCCACACCGGGGATTTGTTCAAAGCGCTGAGATATTTCTCTCTCAAGAATTCGGGTTAATTGTTCCATGTTTCGCTGTGATCGAGCGCCTAAAATAACGACCGGGAAGTTATCGGGATCAAACTTCCAGATTCTCGGCGGTTCCACTTCAGGAGGAAAATCATCACGGATTCGCTCAAGTGCAGCCCGGATGTCGTTAGCCGCTTCATCGATATTGACTCCCTGAGCAAATTCCAAGCTTACGCGGCTGCGGCCTTCTGAGGAAGATGAACGGATCTCCTCCAGATTGGGTACACTTGCAACTGCATTTTCCACCCGGTCCGTAATGATTGTTTCAATCTCCTCAGGACCAACGTTGGGATACATCGTATTTATACTAAGACGTGTATATTCTATATCAGGCAATAAATCAATCGGTAAAAAACGTAAACTCATGATCCCCAATACGATAATGATCAGAAATACCATGGTTGTGGCTATGGGACGTTTAACGGATATTTGAGTTATATTCATATTAGTGATTTTTATTAAATTATTAGTTTGCTACTTTAAAGAGCGTATCTTGATTTGCTTCTTGCTGTCTTTTCATAACCTCTTGTAATAAATCCTGACTTTGTAAATGCTGAAGTCCTTCCACCCAATTCCAATCTACTTTATGCACTCTGGCATTCCCGGTATTCCCACCAATAAGATTTTGTCCTATTGTGATAATCCAATCTCCGGCCTCCACTCCGCTGACGCCTGCTTCCATCCGGCCTCTTGCGATTACATCGACTGGAAAAAAAGTAAATGGCACTGGTTCTGTTAATGCCATTGATTTATCGGAATCACTGTGACTTATAGGCTCACGATTCAATCCAAGACTGTCTTTACTGACATATACTCCCGTTTCCCCGGTATTTGGATTTTCATAAAGTGCACTTAAAGGTATTATTGTGGCATGTTCGCTTTCACCATAATAAATATCTACTGAGACAAACATGCCGGGTTTTAAACTTTCATCCGGATTTTCCAGTTCAATTTCACCACTTGTAGTATGAGTTACCGGATGTAGAAATGGTGATATACGGGTTAATGGTGCATCTACTGTCCCCGATGGCAGAATATCTGAAATGATCTCAGAACGTTGACCTTTTTCAATATAATTAAGCATTCGATCAGTCAGGATCACCTCAACTTTTACGCGATCCAGTTGGCCTAATGTAAATAATCTTGCATTTGTCGAAACCAGCATACCAATTTCTGCATTTCGATTTCCTATAGTCCCCGACACCGGCGCCCTAATAACAGTTTCTGCTAATTGTGATTCATTTTCTTCCAGATTTGCCCGCGCTTGATCGACACGAGCGTTTGCCAGTTCCATGCTTGCTTCTGCTGAGATTGCCTGACTTTGAATAGTTTCCAACTGAGAAGCACTGGCCAGACCCTTTTCGGCCAGAGATTCTGTACGTTTTAATTCCGACTTAATTTCATTTAATCTCGCTTCAGCCTGTTTGGCCTGAGCGAGTGCAATTTGATATTCTGCTGTAGCTTGTTTTAACCGTTCCTGAAATTCCTTATCCCTTAATCGTAATAGTGGTTGCCCTTTTTTTACGACATCACCGTTATTTACCAGAATTTCAACAACCATAGCGCTGATTTCGGGATATATCTCAACCTGATTTTTGGCTTTCACTATGCCGGTTAGTCTTTCAAATAATGGCAACGTACCATTTCTGGACTGAACGGCTTCAACCGAGGGAATTAATCGCCCGCCATTTCGCCCATTAGAAGAATCTGAATTTCCTCCACACCCTTGCAGTAAAACGTTCATTAGAATTAGACATACTATGATAGTAGTGTAGTTTGAAAAGATAAAATAATATCTTAAATTCCGTTTTTTCATCCTGCCTCATATTTATTTTCATACTAAAATTTAAATATAAATCTACAAGTAAATATTGAGTCAATTAAGATAATATTTAATTTTGTAG
>JARRPN010000541.1:0-2645 GCA_037382875.1 Calditrichaceae bacterium
GGTGAGCCTGCACCGGGGGCAGATCCGCAAATGCGCGGATTTGTCGGCGTTGCCTTTCGGGTTGATACATCCGATTATTCCCGTTATGAATGTTTTTATCTAAGGCCGGTTAATGCCCGGGCTGATAACCAGCTGCAGCGGAACCATTCCTTGCAGTATGTTTCCCACCCGGATTATCCCTGGTACCGCTTAAGAGAAGAAACGCCCGGCCTTTATGAGTCTTACACAGATATGGTTCCCGGTGAATGGACAAAATTGAAAATCGAAGTCGATGGTCAGACGGCAAAATTGTATCTGCATGATGCGGAGCAGCCTTCTTTAATAGTTAATGATCTGAAACATGAGGCAACGGAAGGCAGAATTGCGCTATGGCTACATTGGTCCACTTTAGCCCGCTACAGGCATTTGAAAGTCATGCCAAAATAAATTGATTTAAGTTCAGACCGGATGATTTAAACTATTTACGTATAGCGGAAAACTGCCGGATTAAAAAACCGGTTTTCAAAGCATGTCATTGCGTTAACAACACAAAGTTTCCGGCAGAAACAAGGAGTTAACCGTGAAACCATCTATTGATGCAACTTCGTTTGGAAGTATCACTGTTTCAGGCGAGCAATACGAAAAAGATATCATGATTCATTTGAATGGTGAGGTCACAAAAAGAAAAAAGAAATTATCAAAGGCAACATACGGCACCTCGCACATCGTCTCTCTGGATGAAGCTGAATATATTTATGAAAAAGGCGCTGAACTGCTTATCATAGGATCGGGACAATACGGTGCGCTTAAATTATCCAATGAAGCATCAGAATTTTTCCGTCAAAAAGGATTTACGGTAAAACTGCTTCCAACCCCTCAGGCTATGGCAGCCTGGAATTCTGCTAAAGGATCGGTGATTGCAATGTTTCATATTACTTGTTAATTTATAGTTGGAATCATATATCAGCCAGAAATTTCGATAGGTCAAATACTTAATACATAATTAAAAATCAGGAGTTGAGATCATGCCTAAAGATACTAAAAAATCTTACTCAGTAAGTCCTGCCGGAGAACAATTTGCCATACCAGCCAAAGAGGAATATCAAATAGAATTTGAACATCTGGAAAAACTTACGACTAATGCCAAAAATGAGGGTAAAGAAATTGTTGTGGTAATGGGTGTAGGTTTTGTGGGTGCCGTTATGGCAGCAATTGTAGCCAATACTAAAGATAATAAAGGTAACTACAGTAAATTTGTTATCGGTTGCCAAAGACCAAGTGTACGCAGTTACTGGAAAATCCCGCTTTTAAATCGTGGAGAATCGCCGGTAAAAGCAGAGGATCCCGAGGTTGATCAGCTTATTTCAAAATGTGTACTAAAAGAAAAAACGTTAACCGCTACGTATAATAGTGATTGTCTTAAGCTGGCCGATTGTGTTGTTGTTGATGTCCAGTGTGATTTTGCCAAAAAGGATCTTGGTAAAATGAAAACAGGAGAGGCCGATATGGCGGCACTTGAAGCCACTTTAAGAACGATTGGACAGAAAATATCGCCGGAATGTCTGGTACTTATCGAGACGACAGTGGCACCTGGTACAACTGAGTTTGTCGCATGGCCTATATTAAAGAAGGCATTTGCCCAGCGCAAAATAGAGTCTGAACCATTATTGGCACATAGTTTTGAAAGAGTAATGCCTGGAAAGGAATATGTTGCCAGCATTCGTGATTTTTGGCGTGTATGTGCCGGATGCAATGCACCGGCAAAAGAACGGGTGGAAAAATTTCTCCGGGAAGTGTTAAATACCAAGGACTACCCGCTTACTGTAATGGACAGGCCAATAGAATCGGAAACAACCTAGATTGTTGAAAATTCTTATCGAGCAACTATTCTTGCTTTTTTGAATGAATGGAGTCTTTTTGCTGAAAGAAACGGAGTGGATTTAATCAAGGTCATAAATGCTATAAAAATGCGCCCCACACATAGTAATATTATTTTCCCCGGACCCGGTATTGGTGGATACTGCCTGCCTAAAGATGGTGGATTAGGATACTGGGCCTACAGATCGGTGATACGCGTTATAGTGGCAGTGAAATGGTTATACGCAAATTGACAGAGATGGGGGCCGAAATCCGTGTGCATGATCCATATGTGGAGCATTGGTATGAATTTGAAAGCCAGGATGTTTACCCAGCACCCGGACATTCATGGTCCCGATTCTTTCGTAATCAGGATGGATTAATGAATCTGCGGATGAGTAAAGATTTACCCGAACTATTAAAGAATGCGGAGGTGTTGATACTGGCTGTGCCTCACAGTCAATATCTGGATCTCGATCCAAAGGATATTGTGGACTGGGCCGGAAATCCGATAGCGGTTATAGATTGTTTCGGTATTTTAAATGATGATACCATTAAAGAATATTTTAAATTAGGCTGCGAAGTTAAAGCACTTGGCAGAGGTCACATACAGAGAATAAAGAAAGAAGTCCGTCAGTCAGAAAAAGTTTAATAGAATTTATATATAATGATAGTCAAAGGTCACTAGTTAATTGATACTTGTTATTCGTCGATAGACAGATCCGCCCACTCGCGGACTTGATACTCTTTGAGTCGTTGGTGAAGCATGACCCTTAAAATGAAATATAATTCTGAAAAACACCATCGCC
>JARRPN010000542.1:0-2033 GCA_037382875.1 Calditrichaceae bacterium
GTTGAAAAAATTGCGCAATATGTGGATGAAAAAATGAGGGAGATCGACCGTAATCAAACTCTAAAATCAACGACGCGGGTTGCAATTCTTGCTGCATTAAATATTACTGAAGAATTGTTTCAGGAGCGCATCTATAGAAAAAAATTACTGGATCAATTAAACGAGGAATCAAAGAAATTAAACAATGAGCTCACAGAAGTGTTAAGTGAGCAGGATTGATAAAATTTTTTAGCCCTGTGTATGTAAACCTGGGTTCAAAAATAGGACCAACACCATTAAAATAGGGAACTCGGCTCTGAGCGTTGATTGCAGGCCCGACCTTTCGAGGTGAGTGGAAACATGACCCGTTCAGGAGGTGCCCACTGTGTCGAATATAGGATCTATATTTTTGAACCAGGTTTTTAAGTATACAGGGTTATTTATTTTACAGGCCTCCTTCAGTTAAGATGGGATTTAAGGAGTATAAATGACAACATTTGGAATATTAATAGGGCTAAGCATTTTAATCGCCGGTACTATAGTCGGATGGCTGCTTAGTTCATTTCTTGGTGCAGCCAGTATGCGGTCATCCAAGGAACAAAGCCAGAAGATATTGCATGATGCGAAAGAGGAAGCTGAAAATATAAAGAATGAAAAGCTTATGGAGCTTGAAGATTCTTTATTTCAGGAAAAACAGAAACTTGAGGAACAGTTCAGTCAAAAGAGTAAATCGTTAAAACAATTAGAAAATGATCTGTCTGATAAAGAGAATAATATTGATCGTAAAGCCGATCTTATCGAAAAGAAAGAACAAAATATTGCCATACAGATAAAAGACATTGAAAATCGTGAACATCAGTTAAAGTTACGGCAAGAAAAACTGGATCGGTTATTGGATGAAGAAAATATTCGATTGGAAAGAATTTCCGGAATGACCCGGGAAGAAGCTAAGAAAATTTTAATGGATAATCTGATTGAATCTGCAAAAAAGGATGCATCTGCTGAAATGTATCGCATTGTTGAAGATGCTAAAAAAGATGCGCAAATTGAAGCTAAGAATATAATTATTTCTGCTATGCAGCAAACAGCTGCTGATCATGCCGTAGAATCAACTGTATCCATTGTTTCATTGCCAAGTGATGATATGAAAGGCAGAATTATTGGTCGCGAGGGTCGCAATATAAGGGCTTTTGAAATAACTACTGGTATCGATGTTATTGTAGATGATACTCCGGAAGCTGTTATTCTAAGCGGATATGATCCGTATCGTCGTGAATTGGCTCGAATCACCATGGAGAAATTGGTTAGCGATGGTCGTATTCATCCGGGACGAATTGAGGAAACGTATGAAAAAACCCAACAGGAAATGAAGGAATATTTTACTGAATTAGGCGAGCAGGCCATATTGGAGGCGGGTGTCCATGGATTGCAGTCGGATGTGGTCAATACTTTGGGTAAATTGCGATATCGTACAACCTATGGACAAAACGTACTTCAACACAGTATAGAAGTCGCACAAATTGCTGGTATCATGGCTACAGAACTTGGTCTGGATGAGACCATAGCAAAACGAGCTGGAATATTGCATGATATAGGCAAAGGTCTAGAAAAGCTTACGGAAGGCAGCCATGCCCAGATGGGTTATGATTTTGTTAAAAAATTTGGTGAGCATCCGGTGGTCCTTAATGCCATACAGGCTCACCATGGAGATGTTGAAGTGATTTCACCGATTTCAACCATAGTTCAGATTGCAAATGAAATGAGTCGGGCGAGACCAGGCGCACGAAGGGATGTTATTGAAAACTTTGTGTCCAGAATGCAGAATGTTGAAGAAATAGCCCGTTCGTTTGAAGGTGTTAAAGGTGCTTATGCAATTCAAGCTGGCAAGGAAGTGCGTGTTATTATTGATCATGAGAAGACTGATGATGCAGCCAGCTTGCAGTTAGCCAATGATATTGCCAAAAAGGTTCAAACCGATATAGATTATCCGGGGCAGGTAAAAATCGTCGTGATTAGAGAATTCCGTTCTATAGATTTTGCATAATCTATCAAAC
>JARRPN010000543.1:0-3047 GCA_037382875.1 Calditrichaceae bacterium
CTATTTTTTGAGCAGCCAGCGCCAGACGTTCCCCGACCGGCTTTTTACGCTTGGGATGAATGTCATTATATTCGCCGACGTCAATAGTAACAGCCATGCCGGTATTAGGTATGATCAACGCTTTCAACTGGCTCTCCCGGAAAATAGCCCAGTCATATTGGGTTCTTTCGATATTCACTTCCACAAAGTTGGGCAGCTGAACATACAAAAATGGGAAATCGCCCTGCTGCCAATTCTGGCGCCAGTCTTTAATCAGCAGTTTAAAAAGATCATAATGTTCAAAAGCCCGGCTGGTATTCGATTCTCCCTGGTACCAGACCACCCCTTTAATTCTGTAATTCAGAACAGGCGCAATCCCGGCATTAAATAATCCGGATGGAACCTTTCCTAAAAACAGACGATCTTCCAACGGTTCCGCAGTCGCTCCAAGTTTATATTGCCATTCCCCCTCAAGATTTATTTTATTACTGCCTGCAGTTAATCCATACTCTTTTCCCGGAACAAATCCGCCCTTGCGGATATAATTGATAACACGAATAACGATTGTGTTTTTACCCTCTTTTAAAACATCATCAGAAATTTTATAAGCCCTTGGCGCATACTGGGAACCAATTGATCCAATGAATTTTCCATTAATAAAAACCGTATCGCAATCGACAATCCGGCCTAATTTTATAAGCGCCGGTTTTCCAACCCAATTTGCAGGAATATCAATATCTTTTCTGAACCAGACAACACCGTTGACATTTCCGAGTTTAGTATTCGCCCAATAATCCGGCAGGTGCATGGTTTCCCAATCGGATGTATCCAGTTTCGGATCAAACCAGGTTTGCTGCGGATTTTTATACCCTTCATCATTTTGTTTTAGAACCCTGTTCCACATGCTGACTCGTTCATCGTCCTGCTTATTAATTCTTTCAATATATCCATCTTCCTTAAATCTCTGCAATTGTTCCCAGTAAATCGGAAATGCTTTGATTGATTCTTCGCTTATCCAGGCTTCAGCCGAGGAACCGCCCATGCTGGAGTTTATCAATCCAATCGGAATTTTATATTTTTCATACAGGCTCTTTGCAAAAAAATACCCCACGGCAGTCAAACCGCGTAAGCTATTGGAATCCGCATGCTGCCACCTGCCGAAGCGAAAATCTTTTTGACGCTCTTTAAAATTCGTTCCGGGAAAAGTAAAAAACTGTCTTATAAAATGATTATCCATATGTGCAATTTATTACTTCCCATTCTCCATTCGCATTCGCTGTGGTCTTGTAAGTCGAGTCCATGAAATGAATGGATACTTTTTCACCTTTTGATGCCCGGCCCCAGATTTTCACATCAGCATCCCGTTGCAGAACCATACCATCGCTGACAAGTTTTGGCAGTGTAACCTGGCAAAAAACTGATGCCGTGATAAACAGAAGTAAGAATACCGTAAGTATTATAGATTCTAATCTGATTGTCATTATTTACCTTATTATCCCCGGAAATATTTTATTAATCCACTTCGATTATTTCACTTCTTTGACTGATTCCATTTTCGTTAAACGCCTCAATAGAAAAATAGTATTTTGATAAACTGCCCAGGCTTCTTATGGTTACTGAGTCAGCGTCTATAACCTGGTAATTATGATATAATTTATCTTTTTGGGTTCCAAAGTAGATATTGACGCCAACAGCATCCGGAGGGTTGTCCCATTTGAGATTTACAATGCATCGGTCAGTTTCCAAACGATCAATCTTAAGACCATTAACCGCTGATGGGACATTACCTCCGCCATTACCAAATACACGTAATCCAGCCAGAGCAAAAGTTCCGCTCGGCATATGATAATTTGTTAACCGCACAAACCTGGCTTTTACCGGATTTATAAGTTCGACATAATCATGCGGTATATCAGTTTTATTCTTTGTTTTATCCGCCAGAATATTCCAGGATTTGCCATCATTTGAATAATCTAACAGATACTGATAGTAAATATCAGATTTGCGACCGAATATTTGTGTTTCATTTTCTGCATAATTAATCTGAACCGCATTGATGGTGCACTCTTTCCCTAAATCCATCGAGATCCATTCGCCTTTATCGCCGGTTTTGGCGCTCCAGTAATTACGGATATTCTCATCAGCCGCATACTGCTTCGGATGTTCAGATAATTCTGAAGAGACCTCTACCGGTTTATTATAACTTAACAGCATCCATTTTGGGAATAGCTCATTCGGATCTGATATTTTTTTCCTTGGCACTATGAACGGGAAATCGCCGTAGGTGGTATATGTATATAATTCACCATCCTCGTCGAAAAACATGGGAAATAACCCAAGACGTCTTTCAAACATATGTTTTTGGGAGATAGTCATGGTTGAAATATGCCAATAGTTACCGTATTTATCCTGAAAGGTACTGCTATGTCCGGCGCCGGCCACAAATCCTTCCGGCCTGGCTGAACAGGGATTATTTTCAGCCAGCGTAAAATCCCCAATCGGTTCATCGCAAACATAAACGCCATCGCAATAACTTTTAAACTGGGTGCCGGGTACTGCGTATTGGAGATAATATTTGCCATTATATTTTGTCATCCAGGCGCCCTCAATCCAGGGACTATCTTCACTATCATTGTAATCCCCAAACCGTTCCCAACCATATTTTTCCTTGTTTGTATTAAAAAGTATCCTGGATTTTCCGATTGGATTAAAGGTTCTGGGATCCAATTCAACTCCATAAAGAGGATTGATATTTGAACAGCCATAGTAAAAATACAACCGGCTGTCATCATCGACAAAGAAGCAAGGATCAATCATACCGATAGGAAATTCAGGATTCATCACTTGCCATTTTCCGGATTTGGGGTCACCGGTTTTATAAATGGCCGGTTTATCTGCTGATGCCATGAAGTAAACCGTATCATTCATCACAACGGCTGTTGGGGCATAATCTTCTAAGGGCAAATCTTCCGTTGTAATTAAATCCCAACTGATTAAATCAGCTGAGTGCCAGTATCCACCCGATTTGGACGCAAACAAATAATATTCATCCCTAAAATTGACCATAG
>JARRPN010000544.1:0-2665 GCA_037382875.1 Calditrichaceae bacterium
TCAATATTTGAAATATGGAATGACCATAAGCAAAGAAATAGCCTGGATACAACCTTTTTTAAGTTATTACAGATTTATCCCGCTAACCAGGGATAGGTATTTTTTAGATAGTGATAAGGATTATTATATAGATTCAAATATCAGCGCAGGATTGGCTTTTTCTGTTAAAAATGAGTATTTAGTAATACCTGAAATTAATTATCAGATTTCTAATGCAGATTTTTCAGAAGGATTACTATATTTTGGTATTGGATTAAGAGTTTTTATGCGCCACAAAAATAATAAACAGTAAGACTAACTATATATTTCTATTTGCCTGAATCTATCAGTAACTTTTCTATGGTTAAATATGATTGACAATTAATACAGTAAAATCTATATTTATGCGAATTATTCAATCATAAAAAAAGGATTTATTGTGGGACAGCATGTAGATAAAATTCCAGTCGCAGTCTTAGGAGCTACCGGTAGCGTTGGACAGAAATTTATTCAGTTATTAACAAATCATCCCTATTTTAAAGTTGTGGAAGTCGCCGCATCGGAACGCTCGGCAGGAAAGACCTATGCTGAAGCAGTAAACTGGATCCTGCCTGAACCGATTCCCGAAGATATTGCTAAATTGCAGGTTAAAGAATGTGTTCCAAATTTAAATTGTCAAGTTGCCTTTTCAGGCTTGGACTCCAGTATTGCTGGGGAAGTGGAGGAGGATTTCGCTAAAACTGGATATTTAGTAGTATCAAATTCAAAAAACCATCGTCAGGATAAATTTGTGCCGTTACTGATTCCTGAAGTGAATCCCGATCATATTAACTTATTAAAATACCAGAACTATGGCAAAGGCAAAATCATTACTAATCCAAACTGTTCGGTTATAGGTCTGGTAATAGCTCTAAATCCGATCTTTGATAAATTTGGTTTGGAAGCTGTTAATGTAGTGACCATGCAGGCCATATCTGGGGCCGGTTTTCCGGGTGTTGCAAGTCTGACTATTCTTGATAATGTAGTACCGTATATAAGTGGAGAAGAAGAAAAAGTAAAGCCGGAAACACAAAAATTATTAGGAACATTTACAGATAAAGGTATAAAGCTGACTGATTTTCGAGTAAGTGCACAGTGTAACAGGGTTGGAGTTTTGGATGGCCATACAGAAACAGTTCAAGTAAAATTGGCAAAACAGGCATCAAAAGAAGATATTATAAATTGCTGGAAAACATTTAAGAATGAACCACAAAAATTACAGCTTCCATCAGCACCGGTTCAACCTATTCATTATTTTGATAATCCGGCCTATCCGCAGCCAAGGCTGCATCGAAACCTTGATAAGGGTATGGCAGTATCTGTAGGTCGACTGAGAGAATGTGAGTTGTTTGACTATAAATTTGTTGTTTTATCACATAATACGGTACGCGGCGCTGCCGGCGGAGCCGTATTGTGTGCAGAATTACTAAAAGCTAAGGGCATGCTGGATTAAAAGGTAAATGAAATAAGTGGAATTTTGGTATAAAAAAACCTCCCGAGGAATACAGGGAGGTTTTTTATTTAGAGGTAAATGCTTTTGTGATGAGAGCTCTTACATAATGAATAACATTTCCGAATATTTCGGTAACGGCCATAAATCATCAGGGACAATACCTTCCAGTTCATCTGCCGGTACACGAGCTTCGTTAAGTGCATCTACCAATTTATCTGCGATAAGTTTTGATTTTTTAGCTTCATCGTGAATTTCACCTGCTTCAGCTAAAATACTTTCAATAGTTTTCAATCCGGCACTTATACTACTGATTTTTTCACTAACAGCTTTAAGCATAGCTTCTTCAACTGCCAGTGCTGCAGCAGGAACAACATCACCAAGCGATTTAATGTCTTTAACAAGTGACACTAATTGACTCTGATATGCAATAGCCGTAGGTAATACAGTTGTGTTAATCAGATTTATAAATGTATCTGCTTCGATTTCCAGTGCTGTAATATACTGCTCTACCTTGGTATTATAGCGTCCTTCAATTTCAATTTCTTTATAAACATTTTGCTGCTTCCTTCTCCCATTCATCACTGTAATTATTACCTTCGAAGCGTATTGGTTCGGTTTCGATGACATATTTACGCAGAACCTGTAGAATTGCTTTACTTTGATCTTTAGTAGATTTCATCTCTTTTTCGATATCAGCAACCAGGATATCAATTGAGTCAGCCACGGCTGCACTTAATACGGTATTCGCAAGAGACACCGATGCACTTGATCCGATGGCTCGGAATTCAAATTTTTGTCCGGTAAATGCAAACGGTGATGTACGGTTACGGTCTGTATTGTCACGCATAATTGATGGCAGTTTGCTGATACCTAAATCAATAATATAATCATCAGCTTTTGCTGTTGGTTTATTATCTTTAATGTCATCCAAAATCTGACTCAATCGTTCACCTAAAAATACGGAGATTATTGCAGGCGGAGCTTCATTAGCACCCAAACGATGATCATTTCCGGCGCTGGCGATTGACATTCTTAGTAAATCACCATGTTTGTAGACTGCCATAAGCGTAGCGACCAGGAATACCAGGAATTGCAAATTTTCTTCAGGGGTATTGCCTGGATCCAGTAGATTGTTACCATCAGAATCCGACATAGACCAGTTGTTATGCTTACCACTTCCATTAACACCTGCAA
>JARRPN010000545.1:0-2876 GCA_037382875.1 Calditrichaceae bacterium
AGTTAGTTTAGCTAAAAAATAGATCGCTGCCATAATTGAAGCACGGACAACCGGTGCCTTAAAATTAACCAGAGCTACAAATATAAATAAGAATATCAAGGTTAAAATTATTTTTAACCGGTAACCTAAATTCATAATGGAGAAAATCATCAGGAAAATCAGTAAAATAAATCCCACATGCAGACCGGATATAGCCAGTACATGGATTACACCTGATCTCTGAAAATCCTTCAAAATGGACCGATCAATATCTTGCCGCTCACCAAGTATCAAAGCCTTAAGAACGTTAACGGTTGGTTCGGAAACATTGTTATCAAGTATCGCTAATATTTTATTTCGGACAGGTTGAATAAGATAATGCTGCCAAAGTGGGCCATGTTTACCCGGTAAAATTCTATAATCCTGCTCATCATTTAAATAATATTGATAAAAGATATCATTGAGCTGTAGGTACCGACGATAATTAAATTCACCGGGATTTGAAGGAAGCGGCGGTTGTTCCGGATGACCGGATATAAATATAGTTGACCCATAATCCAATTTACCTGATAATCGTCTTTGTTTAATTAGAATTTTACCGGACGCTGATTGCCATTGGGAATCCAGTTCGACCGCTGTCAATTCTATTACATATTGATGGTTGCCATCTTTTCGATAGTGTGTTTCGGAAATCCAGCCTTTGAAAGAATTAATTTTTACTTTATTGGCCTCAATTAGATGGTCTGGTCTGAACAGGGTCAAAGATTGAATAATATTTAGTAAACCTAATATAAGAATCAGAATGAAAATAGCCGGTAAGAAAAAATGTTTAAGACGAAAATGGAAAAATAAAGCGATAGCTATAAAACAAACTGCGAGGTATATAAACCAATCAATAGTTATATCATCTAATAAATACCAGCCAGTAATAATTCCAGCGCAATAAATTCCACAAAACCATAATGCAGGATAGACAGAAAACGATTTCACTAAATAATATTTATACTCCAGTAAGTAAATTTATAGTAATTATCAATCTTCTAAAATATTAATCCTTGGACTTTTGATAGGATTATGTAATTCTAATTTGCATTTACCGGCTCTTCCTGAATCGTATATTGCTTTTATTTCCTTTGCAGTTAAAGCCCGTGAATATACGGATACTTCATCAAGCTCTCCATAGAAACCGTATTCTCTACCAGCATTAAAATTTTCTTTCAAATTCCCTATTAAAAAGGATGAATCACTAGGATAACCAAATTCAGTATAATTACTACTGTCATTCACGACACCATCCAGGTAAATTTTCATTCCGGAATCTCCCCAGCTAGCCGCAACATGATGCCATTCATCTGGTCGGAATTCAGTTGGTTTTGTATAGATCCTGACAAAAGAACTTGGGTAACTTTGATCATAAATTTCAAATTTTATAGTTTGATCATTTTCTAACACAAGTTCTCTTGCTCTAAGTGATCCTTGATACATTTTTGACAAAAGTACCTGAAATGAATTAAGAGGATCGCGATCCGAATTAGCAATATCCGTCATAAACCACATTTCATAGGTTCCATTCGACTGTTCAGTTGTATTCAGATCTCCACAATCTATACATCCTCGAATTTCCTGAAATCGAAATGCCTGTCCGACTTTGCCCGAATCAAAAGCAACACCATTTATCATAGATGCGTATTGATCACCAATCCTGTCATATGTATCCCCATCACCTGTCCACCAGTTTTCAATCTGATTAGGTACATCCACACACTCTTGTGCTGTTACAGATGTAAAAAATCCAATGAGTATACAAAAAAGAATTAACGATATCAGACAATTCTTTCCATTATACCTAAAAATTGTACCATCAGAAATTTCTGGGCTCATTATAGACCTCTTTTAAAACTTTTTCAGTTTATATTCAATAATATAGAAACAAAAAAATAATTCAGGCGAATTCTATTGCCATCCGTGGTAGGATTATTTCCAAAGATTGTTAATAAAAGTATATTTGATTATGGTAGATAATGCAAGCAAAAAAATGATAATATGGCCGTCATACTCTTTTACTATCAATTCAGCCAGATCAAACCTATCGTTTTTTGGATATATATGGCATATCCCCAATTCTTTAAAACTGGCCTGTTGAGCAAATCGGCCTGCTTGCTTTGGCGTAAGATGCCCGGCAACAGGTTCCTTATCAGGATGGGAACATTCCAAAATGCCCAAATCAACATCATTTGCAAATTGAATCACCTCTTCATTAAAACCGGTATCGCCACTGAAAAATACACTCCTATCACCTTCAAAACGATAGGCAATACTCTCATCCGTATGTTCGGTAGGAAAAGTCTTTACCTGGTAATCTGTCCATTGGATTTTCTGATCTTTAATTTCAACAATTTGGGGTTGGTTTTGGGACAACCATTTACCTTGCAAAGAGGCATTTGTATTAAACCATTGCTTTAATCCTGGAGAACCATAAATCTTTAATCTTGAATTGGATTTATTTTCTAATAAATATCTGCTCATCAGGAACGGAAATACATCGGAACAATGATCGAGATGAAAATGAGTAAGGAAAATACTTTCAGGCTTGAGATAATCAATATTTAATACGGCAAGTTGATGCAAAATTCCTGGGCCCATATCCAGTATGGCAAGTTGATCCTCATTCTTAAGCAAGAATGATGAAGGTCTACGTTCTGGCATCGATAAAATAGTACCTGATCCAAGAACAGTTACTTTCATTTGTATAATCCAATCAAATAACTTGAATAATATTGAGCTGTAAGATGTAATAATTTTAGATAAATATTTGTACGCAAGCAATCTAATTTATATTTAAAGTCAAATCATTTTTCTACAAAATCTTCAGAGTTAAGATAGAACTGAATTTAATG
>JARRPN010000545.1:2909-5295 GCA_037382875.1 Calditrichaceae bacterium
AAATAATCTTAAACATATGGAGGCAGATGTGATGCGTTATTTAGCTGCACTTCTTTCTATTGTTCTATTTATTGCTTTCCTTCTGCGCTGTGGCGGTGATCCCATTGCAGAAGGTGATAAAGCATATGCTGAGGAAAATTATAATGGAGCTCTAAAGGCTTATTTTGAAGCAAAAAAAGCACAACCTGATAACCAGGTGATCGATGAAAAAATTGCTTTAGCTTACACTCAACGTGGATTAGACTTATATAAAAAAACAAAAAACCTGAATACATTTACAGGCAATCATGAGAAAGCAATCAAATACGTTCCGGAAAAAACAACCAGTGAGTCTTTTAAAAAGGAATACAGTCATTTATTGTTGAAATTAGCCCAGGCATACTATTCAACTAAGGCAGAAAATCCCATCCAGGAAGAACAGTATTTTACTAAAACACTGGACTACCTGAATGAAGCCTTACTGCTGGATGATCAAAATACTGTGGCTGATTCCATGTTAAGCGCCATACGTGAAGCTAATTTTCAGAAAATGTTTGATAAAGGTGAATCCTTTTTTGTCCAGGCACAAAAAGAAAAAAAGAATCTGGGACTTTATTTAAGCGCCGAGTTCTATATAAACAGAGCCGTCTCATTTAATCCGATGGATGAAAAAGCACAAGAGTTATTAAAACAGATTCGTCAGAAAACGATAAAAATACTGGATCTTAAAAAGGATATTCCCTTAGCTGTAGCCAATATGAAACGGACTTCCACACATACGCTACTTGATATAACTGCATTTAATAACATGGGTGTCGATGTAACTTTTGATCCGGCTAAACTTAAAATCATTGATACAGATAATAATGAATACGGAATAGACGTTAAAGAAACTGATAAGTATGATCGCGCTCTTACATCAGCTGTTAAATTAGAGCCAAGAAAACAAGTGGATGGCAATGTTGCTTTTGCGGTTGGAAAATCAGTAGAATTACTTTATTTAGAATATAAACTGGATGATGAAACAGTATCTAAAAAGTATTTTCCATAATAAATATAACTCCCATAAAAAAAGGCGTCTCTGAATGACGCCTTTTTTTATATACTAATAATTAATTTCCGTTATTGTCAGAGCAGGCTTGTAAATTCGATTTGAAATTAATGTTTCATAAGAATCTGCAATAGATAAAATTCGCGCAAATTTGGGTATTACCTCACCGGTTAAACCATCAGGATAACCCATTCCGTCGAATCGTTCATGATGATGCCGTATGATTGAAGCTACCTCTTTTAGCTCATCAATTTTCCCAACAATTTCACTGCCAATTACAGTATGTTTTTTAGCTGTTATATATTCAGCATCCTGAAGCGTGCTCTTTTTCTGTAGAATATTGTCTGGCATACCAATTTTGCCTATATCATGTAATAGTGCAGCTAATTCCAGAGTAAATAAATCTGTATCCTGTAATCCAATTGCACTGCCGAGCCTGACAGCACAGCGGGCGACATTAACCGAATGGCCTGAAGTATAACTGTCTTTAGCTTCCAGCGCCGTAATTAGTGATTGAATGGTTTTTAGCAAGACGGAGACTTTCAGTGGATTTTTAATTTTAATTTCATACTTTTTACGTTGAATATTCCGTTCAATAATAGTTGGTAAATTATCCATATGAAATGGTTTAGTTAAAAAATCATCTGCGCCCTGGTTTATAGCCAGTTGAATTAAATCTTTTTGATCAGATGCTGTAATTATTACAAAAGGCACGTCATACATAAAACTTTTCACAGTTTCAAGAATTTCAATGCCATTACCGTCAGGAAGCATATAATCCGAAATGATAATATCAAATGTTTCTTTTTTTACCGTTTCCAGCGCTTTCTCTTTTGTTGTAACACACCTGCATTCATAGTTGCTTTCATTCATAAGTTTTCGGCTAATAGCTTTTAACATAACTTGATCATCATCTATCAGCAATATTTTAAAGTAATTTAGCATGATCTATATATACATTAATTTTAGGTATTATCCTATTTGATTTAAAACTATTGAATAATAAGTTCATAATATTCAATTAATTGTGATAAAAGACAGAATTTCATCGTATTTCTCAATTACAAAAGACTTAACTCAAAGGTGGGTAATTTAAGAAATAAATTCAGTTTTCAAAGCACGATTGAAAAAATATTTTACACATGTGATGATATTTATTGATTCTGTTAAATATTATAATTAAAAGATCCAGTTAATCTCAGCGCCATATTTTAAGGCATCATATGTCTCGTTGCTGTTGAAAAACAAGGGACCATAATTGGGATCGGCAATCACATCAAGTGCCTCATCACTAGTATATCGCATATGCCTTATATCAGTTCCTCCAACCATTTTGAGAGAAATGTTGGGATTGAA
>JARRPN010000546.1:0-2014 GCA_037382875.1 Calditrichaceae bacterium
GAAAACCGGTCTTCTATAAAATTGAGATTCGTTATTAAGCTTGCTTAATTTTTACCCCATAATCACTTCAACTAAATGTTTTTTATTATCACCAAACACAGGAATAATATTGCTCTTCTGTGCTTTTCCATCAACGATTAGTTTTTTAATACCCTTAGAAACATGATCCGGATTTATAACTGTAATCTCATACTCGGCATTTCGGAATTTACGGGACACAGTAAAACCTTCCCATTCCTTTGGAATACTCGGATTGACCTGCAGTCCATCATAATCCGTTCTAATACCCAAAATGTATTGACTGATGGCATAAAAATTCCAGGCTGCCGTACCGGTTAACCAGGAGTTTTTTGCTTCGCCCGGTTTGAAAGCATCCTTTCCGGCGATCATCTGGGCATAGACATAGGGCTCGGTACGATGCAGATCAGAAATATCTTCAAGATAACTGGGTGCAATTTTACGCCAGTATTCAAAAGCACGATCACCCCGTCCAATGATAGCTTCTGCAATCATAATCCATGGATTATTATGACAGAAAATGCCGGCATTCTCTTTATATCCCGGCGGATAGGTAGAAATTTCACCAAGATTGATATGATATTTAGAAAACGGTGGATTATTCAATACAATACCGTATTCACAATCAAGATATTTTTTCACTGAATCCATTGCTTGCAGGGCACGCCCGTCTTCAACACCCACACCAGCCATGACACAAAATCCTTGAGATTCAATAAATATTTTGGAATCTTCACTTTCTTTGCTGCCGATCTTTTTCCCGAAGAAATCATAAGCACGGACAAACCATTCACCATCCCATCCGTGTTCATCGACAGCCTTATTCATTGCATCCACATAAGTCTGGGCTCTCTTTCCTTCATCTTCTTTTCCAATTCTTTTGCATAGTTCAATATATTCATTGCCATATAAAATGAACATACCTGCGATAAATACAGATTCTGCTGTGCCGCCTTCTTTATTCTCCGTAGTCTGAAAAGATTCATCCGGATTGGTTGAAAAACAATTCAAATTAAGGCAGTCATTCCAGTCCGCCCTTCCAATTAAAGGTAATTTATGCGGTCCAAGATTATTAACAACATGATTAAATGACCGTCGCAAGTGCTCAAATAATGATTCAGCTTTACTTTCATCATTGTCAAAAGGAACGCTTTCATCTAGTATAGAGTAGTCACCAGTTTCCTTTATATATTCAGTAACGGACAGAACCAGCCACATAGGATCATCATTAAAATTTGAACCAACCTCAGAATTCCCTCGCTTTGTTAAAGGCTGATATTGATGATAAGCGCTGCCATCTTCAAACTGCGTCGAAGCAATATCAATAATACGCTCCTTAGCCCGTTTCGGGATCTGATGCACAAATCCGATTAAATCCTGATTGGAATCGCGGAAGCCCATCCCCCGTCCAATACCGCTTTCAAAATAGGATGCACTGCGCGACATATTAAACGTAACCATACACTGATACTGGTTCCAGATATTAACCATTCGGTCCAGTCGTTCATCATGACTTTTAACACTGTAAATAGATAACAATTCATCCCAGTATTTTTTCAAATCATCTAAGGCTTTATCAACATTCTTAGGATCAGAAAATTGCTTGATCATTGCCTGTGCCGGTTTTTTATTGATAATGCCTTTGGATTCCCATTTTTCATCATCCGGATTTTCGATATAGCCCAGCATGAACACCAGTGTTTTCTGTGCACCAGGAGCCAGTTCTAAATCCAGGCAATGGGAGGCGATAGGTGACCAGCCATGGGCTTCAGAATTTTTTGATTGATTTTTGATGACCACATCCGGTTTATCAAGTCCATTGTACAATCCTAAAAAGGATTCACGATCTGTATCATAACCGCTGATCTTATCATTTACAGAATAAAATGCATAGTGATTACGCCGCTCTTTGTATTCCGTTTTATGATAAAGCGTTGATCCATCAATCTCAACTTCACCGGTTGAATAATTGCGCTGGAAATTGGTCATATCATCC
>JARRPN010000547.1:0-1992 GCA_037382875.1 Calditrichaceae bacterium
GGTTTCGGCATCCGTCAATAGTTTTAAAATCAAATAAAGCTGTTTGACCTGTTGCGGGTACATACGGACCCTGCAGATGTGCATAGCCTATTGCCGGCGGAGGTATACCAAAAGTAATGTACTCATTATCAATAGCACCACTGTTATAGGCAAATGAAAGATTCAAAGTAGTGTCGCAACCAGCAAACTCATCACCGTAATTACCAATATCAGGATCGCTCCATTTCCCAACATACATAGAATCAATTGTAGAGCCGGATTTATTGATCAGACGGTATCGCTGGAAAACGGTCTGTTCGAAAGGGTATATGGTATTTTTATATGCCCAAAGTGTAATCTGAATTTCCAGCCCTATCGGTGGACTGCCACCATTTTTTTCAGTAAGGATTGAGTCAAGATCGTTAACTACCAGCCAGATAACCTGGTCAGCTTCGGCAAGACCGGGTTCCTCCCCTAGATCAGGTTCATAAATAGAATTGCCATTTAAATCATAATATGGGGCACCCAATTCAGCAGGCCATTCGTACCAGTCCCTTTCGTATTGTTCCCGTATTTTATTTAATATACCCGGTGTGATATTTTCACTTTTGATATTATATAGTTCTATAGCAACATCGGTCAACTCGTTATTGGAAATGGAACGCCAGTCACGGCGGATACGGTAAACGCGAACCTCCTCGTTATCTGCATTCTGTACTGTTCCATCTGGAAGAATTGCGCCTGCTTGCGTCGATATGCGATATTGCATACTTCCGGATCTTAACTCCGGATTGTTTCCATCTCTAACCCAGCCAGCCCAGAGTAAACCTTCTGTATAAACTGTTGTAGCTATGCTTGCCGGATAATAAATGCCGGAACCGCCAGTGTATGGATTATGTCCAAGTTGTCCGTTATAAGATATCCAGCCGTGAATATTGTTGATATTGAATAGCGTATGAAGAGGTTTTGATGAATCAGTTTTAATTGATCTGGCTATTTTTTCGGAAGCAAAAAGTGCTGTACAAATTAGAATCAGAATAAAAGTTTTCATCGTTTATATTGATTTTATGAAACTTGAAAGTCTTGTGAACTCTTCAAAATTAGAAATATCTATGGATAATATAAATGAATAATGATACAATTGCTAAGGTTTATTTTTGTTTTTCTATTGCCTTTAATTCATCATAAATTTAGTTATTCATTAATTTTTCGGTTTGTCCACCCCCAACCATATTTTAGCAGTATCAAGCATATTAAATACAATAACAGTTTCTTTGTCAGATGAAACTGATTTCTCATAATGTTTCGCACGGTCATATGAATCAACTTTGCTAACTACGATAGCCAGACGATTCATTTGATTGCGTTTTTTATCGGCAATTGCTTTTTTAAAGATATCTTTAAAACTTTCTATTGTGACTTCAGATTTTGAAATAAATCTTACATCAAACAATTCCTTAAATCCAGGTTCTAAATTTGGATCAAGATGTAATTCATTAACGTAATCGATTATCTCCTGAGGCGTCAAAGTACCGGTAGCTTTTGCATAAACATAATGTTCATCTTCATATATCTTATATTCAATAGGCATATTAAAATACCTCAGAAAAATGATTGCCCCTGACTATATTTTTAAAAGGCAATCGGTGAGCATACTGTTAGGTGATATCCCCTGGAAATAATCACCTGTACTGTACATACGTCTTTCCACTTTTAAATTTATATTTATTATTAATAGCGGCGGATTGTTAAAGTCGTTTTACATGAAAAATATATAGTTACAAATATATAAGTGCAAATTATTTCTATAAATTAACCAACATTACGAAAATTTCTGCAATTCAATAAAATTACATTCTGGATCCGTTGCATAAATAAAAGTGATGTTTCCAATACCCGGAATATCATGTTTTATAATCTCACTAAGTTTTCCGCCACCTGCATCAATCACATCAAGAAGGACTTTTTCAACATTTCTAATACTAAAGGCTATATGAGCCAATCCTTGTCTGT
>JARRPN010000548.1:0-2891 GCA_037382875.1 Calditrichaceae bacterium
GATCTTATTATATTTATTTTTTACGATCCGGATTTGGATGAGCAATTTTTGCTGCATATTCTTCAAACTTGAATTCTTTATGGAAAGGATTCTTCTCATTATGACAAGTAATGCATGTTTCTTTTGTTGGCTCTACAAGTCCGGCATCCATAGCTGCTTTATGCGCGGCTGCATAATCTTCATCATAAGCTGATTTTTTCATTATTTTGGGACTCTTATATTCACTGCCTGGGCCGTGACAAGATTCGCATGAAACGCCCTCTTCAACGGTCATTTTAGTTTTCTTATCTAATAATTTTGCATCGATGGTTTTAATAGTAGCATGGCAATTTAAACATTGATCAGCTTTTGCCGGATCATCAATGCCGTTTTCTTTCGCATATTTTAATGCGGCTTCGCTGCTGAGTGATTTAAGCGCATTGGCATGGGGTCCTTTTTCCCAAATCCCGTATTGATCACCGGTTTTTTTACCGTGACATATTTTACATTTTTTAACACCCACATACATAGCATCCTGTGCAACAGCATTCATGGTAAATGCGACAACCAGGATAAGCATGGCTGTTATAAAAACTTTATTCATAAGATTCTCCTTTAGTTAGTGTCAAACTCTAGGTAAAATATATAAATACATTCTGATACAATCAAGCAATTTCCATGTTTTATTTTTTTACAACAATTTTATACAAAAATAACTTTATTTTGATCCCTGAATTTGTGATGCAGGTATCAAATTTATTGATAATTTCAGAGTTTTTTATTTCTCATCGAAACATAAAAAGTTTTAAACAAATAATTGGTTAGATTATTAAATAATAGGTTTTGTTGGTTATATTTTTTATGTAAATTATCCTTTTGGAAAAATGATGAAATTTTTTGTCAGATTTGAATATTTATGTGTAAAAACCATTTAATATTCATGTTGCATAAATGCTATAAGAATAATAATTTATCATCGACTCATATTAACTAAAATTTCAACTTTTTGTACTATTTAAAAATGGTTATTAAAGGTAAAATTTCAAAATTGAGAATGTTTAAAAGTTTAAAATTTCAATTTGTATTTTACTTTTTAATCTTTTCTTTTGTCCCTTTGGTTATATTCAGCATTTTGGGCTTTTTAAAGAAGGATTCAATATCTCTGACAAAAATATTTCACCCGAATTAGATCAAAATTTAAGCCGGGCTCTGGAAAATATGGATTATATCTTGGTGATAGTTCCGGAAAATAAATTGTATTATAAATCCGAGATCAACGATCAAATCAGTTTATTTCAATTCATTGATGTAAGAGAGCTTTATTCAATTCTGAATTATCCAGATTCAACCATAGATGCTCGGCTCGTTTCGAGGTCGGGCAATTTTTTTATATCGAAAGATTCTATCGGATTTACAACGAAACATGAAGCCGGATTAGGAAAGGATGAAAATCGAATACAGTCGGATCCGCTTAAAATAACGGAAGATTTATTACTTTATTGTTCAAAATCGAGAATTGGGATTGATGACGATCTTATATCATTTTTGACTGAAATATTAATTGTCAATTTTATAATTGGTTTGTTGATGCTATTATCAGCCATATTTTTTTCAAAACGCATCATTACACCGATAGATAGCCTGGTTCTAGCAGTTAAAAAAATCGGTAAAGGTGATCTAAATGAACCAATCAATGTAAAAAGCCAGGATGAAATAAAGGCGCTGGCGGATGAATTCGAAAAAATGCGTTTGAAATTACGCGAATCCTATGTTGATCTGGAAAATAAAATTGAAGAACGCACTAAAGCACTGCGGGAAGCCCAGTTTCAGATTTCACATCAGGAAAAAATGGCTAGCCTGGGGTTATTGGCTGCAGGTGTTGCTCATGAAATTGGAAATCCTCTAACCAGTATATCTTCCATGGCGCAAATAATCAAACGCAAAGTAAAAGATCAAAATTTTATAGAATATCTGAATACCATCCTGAAAAATATTGAACGAATTCGGAAAATCGTACGAGAACTGGTTGATTTTGCTCGACCATCCAGTTATGAGGCGGCAGATTCAAATATAAATGAAATTATTAGCAACGCAGTCGGTATTGTAAAATATGACCGTCGAATGAAAAGTATAAACATTGAACTGGAACTGGATAATAATATTCCAACCATTTTTCTTGTCGGTGATCAGTTATTGCAGGTATTTATAAATATCCTTATAAATGCCGTGGATGCTTTAACTGAGGACAGTAATCGAATTATAATACGAAGCAGGAAGCATAAAAGTAATATTATAATAGAGATCGAGGATGAGGGAGTTGGGATAAAGCCGGAAAACATCAGTAAAATTTTTGAACCTTTTTATACGACTAAAAAAGTTGGTAAAGGTACCGGGCTTGGATTATCTGTTACCTATGGGATCGTTAAAAATTTAAATGGAAACATCGATGTGCAGAGTGAACCCGGCAAGGGTACTATTTTTATCATCACTTTGCCAAGAACGATTGGGAGTCAATAAATGAAGGCCAATATATTAATAGTTGAAGATGAACAGGCAATTCGTGATGCTCTGAATATGGTATTGGAAGAAGAGGGGTATCAAACCCAGACCGCTTCCAATGGGAAAGAAGCAATGGAGCTGGTTAATAAGAGTGATTTTGACATTTTGATTACGGATTTAAAAATGCCAGAGATGGATGGAATGACTTTGACTCGCCAGGTTCAGCAAATCTGTCCTCAAACCTCCGTGATAATTATAACCGCCCACGGTAGTCTGGAATCCGCCATTGAAGCACTGCGCATTGGTGCATATGATTATATCTTAAAACCATTCGACTTTGATGATGTACTTTACAAAATAAAGCGCCTGATTTTCCAGAACCAATTCCTTCTGCTTAATCAGACGCTTTATTT
>JARRPN010000549.1:0-1981 GCA_037382875.1 Calditrichaceae bacterium
TGGGCAAACGAAGACATTGGGGAATTTACCAATGAAATATCCATGTATGTACGAAAGCATGGTTCACGATTGTTGAAGATCAGTGAAATCAAATAGCATGGCAGATTATCTGGCAACGATTAGAGAAAATCAAAGTTTAATTTTAAATTTAGTTCAATTAATTTTTAAGGATGGATATTCGATGTTTGGAAAATATTTTATTTTTGGACTATGTTTATTCGCATCAATTGTGTTTGCTCAAAAGAGTAATCGCCTAGACCTTGGCAGCATGCAAAACGGGGCAACTGTCTCATTCATCCAGAGTGCGGAAGGTGATTGGGGTGTTGATATATCAGGAGGTCCTGCCCCGCGTTTGATGCAATTGAAACCTGCGCAGGTTGAGATTTTTAAATCAGAAGAGGACATACAAAAACTTGCCGTCGGTTATAAAACTGTACAAAAATCAGCATCAGGTATCGATGCGCGCGCTGAAATTTCATTCGGCGAAAACGTTGTATTCAAGATTTTAGATCACTGGAGTCTGAAAGATAATGTTCTTTCGATCTCAAGAGTTGTTGATGTGAAGGGGAATGCACAGGGCGGATTCAACTCTTCGGTTGTGCTATCAGTCGATCCGATGGTAAGCTGGGTTGATGTGAATTGTATGGTTCCAGGAGCTTTGTACGGTGATCCAACATACAATGGCAGCTTCTCACCCGGAGGCACGAGAAACTATGAAGCACGGCAAATATTTCTACGCGAGGATGTTCTTCCTGCTCCCTTGATTGCATTATCCTTTAACAATGGCGCTTCGGTAGCTATGCTGGATCCTTCTCCAAATGGTGAGTCCACAGTCGAAGAGACAAAGCTTTCAAAAAAGGTTATGACCGATGCGAGGTTCCAATTCGGAACCATGGGCGTCTGGCAAGCAGAAGAAGGTCCGGTTAAGTTAGGATTCCAGTTTCCCGGCACGATGGGTGTATATCCCTTCGGTCCTAATGCATCACCCGAGCCGAGATGGTTCAGACGCTATCATCCCATTACGGAGGGAGTCTCTCACAGATTTGAGGTAAATTTTCGATTAGGAAATAATGAATCTTTTCGTGATATGACACGTAATGCATGGCGATGGGTATTCGACGAGTTAAATCCCACAGTCAAGCCTATCGATGTGGAACAAATGCGTCGTGTTTTAACAGACCATATGGCTGCTCAGGCTGTAACCATTGATGGCCGAACCGGCATTCCATTTGCCGTTGCGACATTTGATACCAGCGCTCCTCAATGGAATTATACAATGGTAGTAATGGGTTTTGTGAGCAAGAATCTCGAGTGTGCCGACCAGTTATTACGCGAAAGTGACAGAGACAGTACCGAGCGCGGAAAGAAGATGCGCCAGATTGGATTATCCATTATATCATCTATGATCCAGGCGCTTTCTACTGTACCCCTGCAGGCAAGCGGATATGATCTTGCTACCGGAAAACCATGGACCGGTGATCGGCAGGAATGGCTTGCTCCCTTTCTGCGTAATCCTACGGAAGGGATGCGTGTACTTGTTCGCGCTTATCAACGTGAACGTGAATTGGGCCGGCAGCATCCGGAATGGTTCAATTGGGTAAAAAACTATGTGGACTGGCTAATTCTTCAGCAGAGGGAGGATGGATCTTTTCCGCGGCGGTGGAAATCCGGAAGCAACGAGGTTGAAGAAGAAACGGGAACAGCAAGTTATTGCCCGGTGCCATTACTTGTATTAATGACCGATGAAACGGGTGATCCTAAATATAAAAAATCAGCCATACGTGCAGCGGAATATGTTTGGGAAAATTGGGGAACCCGGGGATTCTATGTCGGCGGTGCAAGCGACAATCCGAATATTACTGATAAAGAAGCCGGGATGCTTAGCCTGGAAGCTTTTATAAGTCTTTACGAAGCAACCGGGGAATCCAAATGGCTGGAACGTGCAAAAGCAGCAGGGGATTACACTGATACCTGGATGTGG
>JARRPN010000550.1:0-1979 GCA_037382875.1 Calditrichaceae bacterium
TCCTGAAAAATCGATGCCGGTAACATCGGCCTTATTTCCTGCGAATTGGGTCGTGTAAAGTCCCGGTCCGCATCCGAAATCTGCGATACTTGTACTTTCATTTATTCCAAAATGAGAAACAATCCATTCAACAGAGCGATCGATGAAATCCTTCTTACGGGATGAAAGATCAATTGATTCATTCAAATGAAATTCAAGCATCTTTTTTGAAGTATGCGCGTCTGCCCATAATTCTTCCGCAGTGTAAAACTGGTAAGGCTCGGGTCGAGAGTTTATTTCTTTTAATTTTTTAAACATAAAACTGTCCTTTTATCTTTTTTTAAATATTATCTGCAGTAGAATATTAATTTTTATTCTATTATTTTTATTATTTCAACAGGATTTTTCCTACGTGGCGCTTCGGGTATTGTTTCAGGGTATCCAATAATTATTGGAGCCACTATCAAGTGTTCCCCATTTAAACCCAATCTTTCTTTTATTATCCCATCCTGGACAAATCGTGCAAAACTAATCCAGCATGTACCAAGCCCGTGTGCAACCGCTGAAAGCATAAAATAACTTGCGGCGAGGGTGCAATTGATTTCCGTATTTTTCAATTTATTAGATCCAACAATAAATACAAGCGCAGGTGCATTGTAAAAAATGTTATACTCTTCCTTACTCAGCAGTGGTATATATTTGCTCGCATAATCATCCGGATTATCTGCAATTCGCTGAAGCAGTGCTCTCTTACAATCCCGAGAAATTTCATTCAGAAAAATACGATCAGATACTACAATAAACTGCCATGGCTGCTCATTACCTGAACTGGGCGCCATAGTGCTGTCCTGAATAATGCTATTTATAATTTCCGGATCAACATGTTTATTCTTAAACTTCCTGATTGATCGTCTATTTTTAAGTAATTCATCAAATGTCTTCATAGCTTTATCCTTTATTATATTTACATAAAAGTCTATATAAGCATAAGGCTATGGGAGGCTTATTGCTTGAATGAAACGGCTATTCTATTTCCGGTTGAGGACAATAATGAACATTAATATTCTGATTGTATTTATACAGATCGGATAACGTCAATCCATAAACGTTTCTAAATGTCCTGCTAAGGTGTGCTGCATCTGAAAATCCGGACTCATGCGCTGCATAGGTTTTGGAATGACCATTTATGATTAGCTTTACTGCCTCAGTTACTCTCATATTCAGAATATACTGACGCACTGTTATGCCCGTTTCTTCTTTAAACAGATGCCTGAGCCTGCTTGGCGAAAGTCTGGTTGAGGATGCCAGATGCGAAAGCTCAATCGTTTGTTTGTAGGTATGATGGATCTCAGAAATGGCCTTTTTAACTCTGGGATCTGTTGAGCTCATTTTTGAAGAATCCCTGGTTAGAGTTATTAATAATCCTGCAACTAATTGCCTGACATCTTCATAGGAAAGCGATTCATTCTGAAGATTGGATAATTTTACAAGAATATCCTGAAATGGCCTAAGATCAAGATGTTTATACGCGTTCCCATTTAAAATATTATTTGATATTTTGTTAGCCAGCGGGTGTTTGGGATTTATAAGAATCAATGCACAGGTTCCGTTATTTCCTGAAAACCTGTGTGGAATGTTAGAATTGATAATTAGACCCTGATAATTGTCATCACCATTTCCGAAATCCATTTGAAAAGGCGTCTCAAGGGCCATATAAATTTCAAGCGCATAGTGAGAATGCATCGATGTATTGATATTATTTAGTAATAGCAACGAAAGATTTTGCCATAAGTAAACGGTTTGATTTTCGATAGAACAACAACCCTTTATATTTTGGATTTCTCTATTCTACATATCCACTGCCAATTGCTGAAAATGGAAGGTCCAGTTCAAGTTCTGGTACCTGTTTGGCTATCCAGGCGGTGAATGTATTACTGTTTGGACCCGGAAAGGCTTTGTATGACGTTTGCCAGGGGTACGTTTTAGCTGCTTTATCAATG
>JARRPN010000551.1:0-2488 GCA_037382875.1 Calditrichaceae bacterium
CTATATTATTTTAAAAGATTTTTTTGAAGATTTTAAAAATAAACGATACGAAAGAATTATTGATACTTTAAACCTGACGCGTGAATCATTCCAGGAAAGCGTCGATCAAATACTTCGATTAAATCCAAAGCCCGGTGAGGGTATGTTTGATGTGCGAAGTAATTATATCGTTCCGGATTTCATTGTAGAAAAGGTAGATGATAAATTTGTAATAAATTTAAATGATTGGAATGTACCTCCATTGCGCATCAGTAACACCTATAAAAAGATGCTTTTTGATCGAAAAGGAACCGATAAAGAAACCCGGCAATATATCCGCAAAAAAGTTGAATCAGCACGATGGTTTATCTCATCCATTTATCAGCGCAAAATTACGATGCTCAAAGTGATGGAAGCCATCGTGGAAAAACAGAATGATTTCTTTGAAAAAGGACCCGAATATATTAAACCGCTAATCATGCGCGAAATTGCTGAAATGATTGAAATGGATATATCTACTGTAAGCCGTGTTGCGAACGGCAAATATGTTCAGATGGACTATGGCGTTTTTGAATTAAAGTATTTCTTTAATGAACGTATCGAAAACGATGAGGGCGAGGAAATTTCTACCCGGAAAATAAAAAATCGCATTAAAGAGATAATCGAAGAAGAGGATTCAAAAAAACCGTTAAGTGACGATAAATTATCTGCTTTACTGAAAGAAGAAGGTTTTCCAATTGCGCGTCGAACTGTCGACAGAAAATTATGAAAAAATATATGCAACTACTATACTAGGGATCCGCCACAAAGGACAAGTAGCTCTTGCTGGCGATGGTCAGGTTACTTTAGGCCAAACAGTAATGAAACATTCTGCTAAGAAAATCAGAAGACTTTATAACGGTAAAATTTTAGGCGGATTTGCAGGAGCAGCAGCTGATGCATTTACACTATTCGAACGGTTTGAAGAAAAACTGGAACGATATTCGGGTAATCTTCCAAAAGCGGCTGTAGAACTGGCCAAAGACTGGCGATCCGATCGATATCTAAGAAGACTGGAAGCGCTATTAGCTGTACTGGATAAAGAAAATACATTTATTATTAGCGGAACCGGTGATATCATTGAACCGGATGATAATATCGCTGCTATTGGAAGCGGCGGCCCATATGCTTTGGCATCCGCCCGCAGCCTTGTTAAGTATTCTGATCTATCCGCAGAAGAAATTGTAAAAGAGGCGCTAACCGTTGCATCGGATATTTGCATTTACACTAATAGCAATATAAATGTTGAGGTTTTATAATAATGGCAAAAACAAAACTAAAGATAAATGAATTAACACCACATCAAATAGTAAAAGAACTTGATAAATATATAATTGGGCAGGATCGGGCTAAAAAGATGGTTGCCATCGCGTTGCGTAATCGCTGGCGCAGGCAACAGGCGCACGAGGATTTACGTGAAGAAATTATGCCCAATAACATTATTCTGATCGGCCCGACCGGTGTGGGTAAAACCGAAATTTCAAGACGGCTGGCAAGATTGTCCAATGCGCCATTCGCAAAAGTTGAAGCATCCAAATTTACAGAAGTGGGATACGTTGGTCGGGATGTGGAATCTATTATTCGTGATCTGGTTGAAATCGGTGTGCAGATGGTGCGAGAAGAACGGACAAAAGAAGTTGAAGGTAAGGCTCATGAAATGGCCGTCGAACGTGTTCTGGATTTGTTACTACCTCCGATCAGTAAAAAACCTAAACCGGTAGGAGAAATGAGTGAAGAGGATGATCTGGAACTTCGGCATCAGAGAACTAGAGAGAAACTCCGATCACAACTAATAGAAGGTAAACTGGATGATCGTACCGTTGAAATTGATGTCACGGCGGACAATCGTCCGATGATGCAGATTTTTTCACCCATGGGTATAGAAGAAATGGGATTAAACATTCAGGAACTCTTTGGCGGCATGATGCCTAAAAAATCAAAGAAACGTAAAACGACAGTCCCTGAAGCGATTAAGCTGCTTACTCAACAGGAAGCACAAAAACTGATTGATATGGAACAAGTAGTTCGTAGTGCAATAGATCGTGTCCAAAACAGTGGTATTGTTTTTCTTGATGAGATTGATAAAATAGCCGGTGCTTCTTCAGGTAAACATGGACCGGATGTTTCACGCGAAGGTGTGCAACGTGATCTATTGCCTGTCGTTGAAGGTACTTCTGTTGTCACCAAATATGGCATGGTAAAAACGGATCATATATTATTTATTGCATCCGGTGCTTTTCATGTGAGCAAACCCTCTGATCTGATACCGGAATTACAGGGACGTTTCCCGATACGCGTCGAATTAAATAGTCTAACTGAAAAAGATTTTATTCGTATTCTGACTGAACCTCAAAACGCCCTCATTAAACAATATCAGGCACTTCTGGAATCTGAAGGCGTTAAACTCGTATTAACCAATGTAGCAATATTAGCAATTTCTTCAATGGCCTCATCCAGGAATTCGAGTTTA
>JARRPN010000552.1:0-1970 GCA_037382875.1 Calditrichaceae bacterium
TCATCTAACAATTTTTTTGAGATGATTAGTTTAGAATTTTTATAAGAGATTAATTTTATTTTAACAATAGCAATTTGCGGCTGGCAGTCTGCCCGGAACCACTAAGTACCGCAATGTAAAGCCCTGAGCTTAGTTCACGGCCAGATTGGTTTCGCCCATCCCAGTCGATCGAGTGCCAGCCTTTTGTGAATTCACGATCGAGGATAGTAACGATTTTTTGACCCAGAATATTATAGATTGTAATATTAACTTTACCGGATTTTGGTACTTCGAAAGGAATACGTGTTGTCGCATTAAACGGATTTGGATAGTTGGGCAGGAGTTTATATTTCCGGGGATAGTCATATAGCTGATCAGGTTCAGCCGATGGAGATTGAATGGTGTATTCATATCCGTCAAGGAAATGTTTTCGGGTAATGAGTCGAATTATTGTACCATTTTGTGGTAGTTTTGGATAAGAATAATAAGAATAGTAATGGCAGAAAATGATCCGTTGCAAAGCAGGTTCACTATGGTCCCACCAATCTTTAGTAAGAATATCTGATGTAATATCCTGGTAGAAAGCATTATAATTTCCCTGATCATCCAAGGGTCGGCGTGCATAAAGCCATCCGGATGCATTATAAGGAATCCAAGGATCATTATACGAAAAACCGGTAAATGAATTCATGGTATCCGGAAGATACATGCCTGTCAGCATGCGCAAATCATCAGATGGATCATCTTTGGTTAGACCGATATCCCATACAGAAATAGGCTGCTGTTCATAACCATGATTTTCAAACCAGTCATATAATATAGTGTCATCATCATAACCAAAACGTATTTCAAAATCATGATTATTATATTGAAAAATTGTGTCTTGTTGATTATTAGCATTAAATCCGGCTAAATATATATCTGGATTTTCAGCATTAACACCGCCACTGCTCAGGTAAAAAAGAATAGAATCTGTGGCAACACTCGTTGAATGCCATACATTATTTCCCTGAAAAGGTTGTCCTTTAGAATCCCAGTAGTTATCCGGCAGGGGTCCGTTCGCATCCGCAACCTGTACTACGGCTTCAATGCCGTATCCTGTATTAGGTGCGCGCCACTCAATACCATCCACTATGGGATATTCATTATAAAATTGCTGCAGGTTCCATGGTTCGTCGAACATTATTGTATTTGTGGTTTTATCTGACAATTGCCAGAATAGAGAGTCATCCGGAGATGAGCGATAAAAAGATACTTTGTAGATATGACCTGTCAATTGTGTTGGATCGGCGATTACCGGAAGCAGCATGTCATTCAAACCATTAATGACCTCAACCTGCAACGTATCGTTTTTTATTTCAGCCGGTACCCATGGTGTAATTGGCATCGAATGGATAATATTCATATGGTGTTGATCATAATCCATACTTAACATAAAATATATAGAATCAGATTGTACAGACGCATCGATTAAAACATAAAAATCAGGATTTTCAACCCGTCCAAGCGGTGGGATGTAGGTATTAAGTTGTAGTTCACGATTTAGTGAACCGGACTGAATGGATCTTAAGGTCAAGGATGAAATCCAGTTGAGACCGTCCGGATTTTTTATGGTAAATGCAAGTCTGGCACGCTCACCACTATTGAGACGCCTGTCCTGGCGGCCGTTTTCCCAGATAATGTGAAAATCTGTTATTTTGGGAGAAGGACGAAGCCGAAGATTATTGCTAATATTTTCAAAGATTTCCTCGCCATCATCTGTTTGTATAATTAAATCAGCTTTGAACGGATACTTACGGTTTGCAATTATTTTTGAAGCAGTCCAGAGTCCATCTCCGGCCAGGCTGTCACCATCAGTCCCATCATCATTAAACTCCATATCAAAAGATGATTCATTGCCGTATTCCGGTACAAATTTAAAATTGGCAGATTCGACACTAATAAAGTCACTTAAATCAAGATAAATTTTAAGAGTAGTATTGTTGCGATCG
>JARRPN010000553.1:0-2783 GCA_037382875.1 Calditrichaceae bacterium
AATCATCCCAGTGGTCAGGCAATCCGCAATGCCCAGCAAATGATGAATATATTGGATGTTCAGCTGGAGTTACTAAAAGAATGAATAAAATTTTTCTAATTTTATTTTTAATATTAACCAGTTTTTTCGTTTCAAATAAATACTTCCGGCTTTGCGCATTATTTTAAAAGGAATACGGAAACTGAGCTAGTAATCCTTTAAACTTACCCGATTCAATCATTGGCTTTAATGATTCCATTAATTGTAGAACGGCCAGTTCGTTCTCTTTACGACGATGTGTTGTTTCCTGATTGACTTTTACAATAAATTCAAAATCTTCAGGGGTTTTATTGGTCATTCTTTCTATGATATTTATCGAAGGTATATGATAGTAGCTGGAATTTACTTCCACTGTTTTAAAATACTGGCAGTAATAATTCAGCATCTGATTTTTAGGTAACTCAACCGGATAAAAATGAGTACGCCAGTCGTCATAACTATAACCGGATGTGCCTATCTTAATATCAAATTTAGATTTCTCTGTATCCATAAAATTATCTTTTTATTTGGATTGATACTACTTGCACAGGATTATATTGCGCGATAGATTGTAATATTAAAAACATACAAATTTCCCTGATATAATTAAAGGTAAAAATGAAAAAGGTTTTAATTATCGGAGCCACATCCGGTATCGGTTATGAGCTAGCCAGACAAATGATTCAAAAAGGATATCAGGTAGCAGGATGTGGTCGCAGAGACGACATTCTGCAGAAAATGGAGAAAGAATTAAGGCCTAATTTTATCGGTAAAAAAATGGATATCAGAGAAATAGATAAATTAGAAATTACCTTATATCAATTAGTCACAAAACTGGGCGGGATGGATATATGCATTATATCTTCCGGTATCAGTGAACCAAATCCTGAATTGGAATGGAAACTGGAAGAGAATGTATTTAGAACCAATATTTTAGGATTTGCAGCAGCGGCCAGTTTTGCTATGCGTTATTTTTTGAATCAGCAACAAGGACATCTTGTAGGTATTACCTCACTCACAAAATATTTCGCGAATAAAACGTCGCCTGCCTATAATGCCTCAAAAATATTTGAATCCAATTATCTGGATAGTATGCGATATCGGATACAAGGGAAGGAATTGTCCGTTACGGAAATTTGCCCGGGTTTTATCAACACACCTATCGTCAACAGAAAACGAAAAATCACGCTAATGGCACCTGTGGATAAAGCTGTAAAACAAATCATAAAAGCTATTGAATCGAAAAAGAAAAAAGTAATTATCACAAAACGCTGGAAATTACTTCGTTGGTTGATTCCTGTAACACCAAACTGGGTATTTCGTAAACTTACTTAAAAAAATGCGGTCCACTGGGATTATAAATCATTTTTAGAGCACCCGGCAAAATCCCAATATCAAATTTTTGATCGAAGAAAAGCTCACCATCCAGATGATAGGGTACCCGTTCACTGAATTGTAAATCAAGATTAGCTGTTTTGTAATAGGATACATTCTTATCTTTAATATGTGTGCCCTTGGGTACCATTGGCAACAGTTTAAATCGCTGCAAGAGGGAAAGTTTTTCAATACTGCACACATCCAGAAGACCATCATTTGCTATAGCTTCGGGTGTCAGGAAAAATCCCCCGGCAAATCGTCGACCGATGGATGTCGTGTTAATAAAACAATCGGTATAACCATTCCCATTATCCGATAAGAATTTCATCCGTTTTTCTTTGAAAAACAAGAGTGTTTTTAAAATATGCCGGATATATTTATCTTTTCCGCCTTTTTTAACCATATTTTCGCCTTCATAGTTCTGAGCAGCAACCTCGGCATCAAATCCTAATCCCATACCATTTAAAAAATAATTCCCATTGCAAGTGCCGACATCCATGTCAATGGTGTTTTGTTTAAAAAATATCGGCCAGTGTTCATCCTCAACTCGATTTGGGAATCCCAGTATTTGAATATATGCTTATACCCCTTTTTTGCATATTCTTCAGCAATCTGAGAAGCATGACCTTTTTGCTGGGTATAAATCAAATCTGCATCAACGCCAAATTCTTTCAACTTTTCTTTGATAGTATCTTCATATTTCTTTACAAAACCGTTACCCGCAATGGGATTCAATATCAGTACCCAATCTTTGTTTTCTGCCATGAGGTTTTCTTTCCTTAAAATAAATTAACCAATCAAATTTAATTTACTAAATTATGAGGATGACAGCTAATAGTCTAATGATTATTCAATCGTATCTTTTACTAAACCTTTTTCCATCTGTGATTTTACTATTGAAATTATTTCATTATCATCTTTATTAATCAGATCATCCACCGGGATAGGTTCATGAATGGTAACATTTAATTTAGCACTAAAATCAATATAAAAATGCGTTTTAGGCTTAAGCTGATAAAGACCATTTAAAGTAACCGGGAGAATATCAAGTTTAACTGTACGCATCAAATAGATAAATCCTTTTTTAAAACGATTTATTTGACCGGTTGTCGTTCGGGTGCCCTCCGGGAACATAGCGATGGTATGCTTACCAGAATTTTCAACGAGGTTGTTTAGCATTCTTTTTGTATTAGTAAACCCTGCTTCCTTCATAGCTATATAATCAGTAACTTTTAACATCCGTCCGAACAATGGGATTCTTAATAAGTACTCACGACCAAACCAGGATACTTTAGGATAGAACGCTAAAACAGCAGGGATATCAAATAAACTGCAATGGTTAACTAATAGAATATATCTCTTCCCTTTTTGTATATGATTGGCGCCAA
>JARRPN010000554.1:0-1957 GCA_037382875.1 Calditrichaceae bacterium
ATTTGATCACCATCCAAAGCCGTAGTACCCGCAACTTCAATGATATTACCTATGCGAACTGCTCTGGAATATCCGACTTTGGTTTCCCAGGTTGTATTGGATGATAAGTTTTGCCTACTAGTCATTATAATAAAATTTTTAAATTTTTTATCAAATTTAACTGTTTGATGTAATATGTTTCAACCATTCCAGGTTCAGATTACCATTAATTTCAATTATACATTTTTGAGCTAATTTATTTACTCGATTAAGTTCGTCCCTGTTGGGTATTTTTATATCCATAGGTATTTTCAAGATACGAGGATCTTTTTTTGAAAATTGCGGTTTTGTTTTCGACTGAAATAAAAGTCCCCATAATCTCGGCGGGCAGCTTATCAGCAACCGATCCAGCTCATCATTTTTAATCCATGCATTTACCTGTTCATTAATTTCTTCAAAAAATTTTACTGTCTGTGCCAGACGTATTCGTGAACCGGCTCGTGATTTCCCTTTACTATGCAAATAAGTAATTTGAGCCTTACCTTGTTTTTTTCTCACCATATACTTTCGTATCAGCTTGTGTTCAATAATTTTACCACTGTTACAATAACAAACAGCTCCATAACCAGCTTGTACTAAAATAATTACATATTTTAAATATTGAATGTTGTTAGCCGAAACATTGGTTACTAAATCATTTACTGATGGGCATGGTGGTAAAATCCAAGGTAATTTAACTTCAGCCACTAGCTGATCCGATTTAATATTTACCTGAATTTTATTTTTAATTGAATCATAATCCAACTGTAGTTCAGATGAATTAATTAATTGGACTAACAACTCTGATAACTGATCCTTGGAAACTCTATATCTATTTATCATTTGATTGTATTGTAATTAGATACAAATAAAAAACCGGATAACTTAATTTTAGCATCCGGTTTAATTTATGGAAAATTTATATATTATTTCATTTTTTCCCACTCGGCAATGGCGTCCTGATTATACTTAACATATTGTTCATTGTCAGCCTTCTTTGCTGCTTCAATTCCCAATTTTGCAGTTTCTATTGCGTCTTTATAATTTCCCATTTTTGCCTGAATTTGCGATTTTAACCGAATCATCCAAAAGGCATCCGGTATTTTTTCGATAGCTGTATTCACCCAGCTTAAAGCTTGTTTTAGATCTTTGTCATGATTGTAGTAATAATCAGCCGCAGCATAAAAATTATTTTCGTGGGTTTTTTCAGGAACAGCCATTTCCTTTTCAATTTGAGACATGACTTTGGCATCCACATCAAATTCAATTTTAAACTTAACCAGTGTATTTTCCCAACTCAATACTACATAGGCCCAGTTGTCACGGATATGATCAAATTCGATTGTAAGGGTTTCGACAGTAGGTGATATTTTTTCTGGTTTGACCTTAAACCGAACCACATCGTCTTCTTCTTTGTACGCACCGGTTCCCCATCCAAGGTCTTTATTAAAAATAATAGTCCATTCGTCCTGACCGGGAATCGTATATAAGCCATATTCTCCGGCAGATATTTTGTTTCCCTCAATAACCACATCATCACTAAATTTGAAACTGGTTGTGGCATTGGCACCTGTACGCCATAATTCACCAAAAGGTACCAGTCCACCGTAAATTTCACGATCCTTAATGCCTGGACGTGAATATTTTACAGTGACTTCCATTACGCCAATTTGCTGGGTTAATGTAGCACCCGGACTTGGGCGTGGTGTCTGGATCTGTTCCTGGGCAAACGCCATCATTAACATCCCAGATACTAATACTATAAATATAACACGCATACTTGCGGTCATGATCTTCCTCCTTATTTGATTAAGATTTAGCTTTCTGAAACGATTAATGTTTTAGGTTTATTTCAAATATTTTTTTATGATTGTGAATTTTTAAACGCCTCATAAATTCTATTCAGCGATTCTATAACAGTGGCTTGTGAACAGGCAAC
>JARRPN010000555.1:0-6103 GCA_037382875.1 Calditrichaceae bacterium
TTAAAAGAGGACGCAGGAAACGGTTATCATTCAAAAGCACGCGGGTTTGGCTGATGCGTCATGACATTGCCCTCCCAGTTATGCAGCTGCGACATCACTCGCTTCCTCGTCCCCTTAAATTATTTCATGCTGCTCTGTACAAAACGTTTCTCATCAAATACCTGCTTGTTTTTCAACATATAATAAATCGCCACCCCAAATTTATGGCTGATAATGCTTTTGGCCCGTTTGAGGCCATACTGTTTTTGTAAGCGCTGATAGAACTGTGCAATATAAGGCGAAGTGCGTTCAGCATGAATAATGATATCAGCAATGGCATATTTAAGCCAGGGATTACCGATTTTTACTTTACCCTGTCCCAATCGTTTTCCCGCCGATTCGTAGCTACCACGCACCAGACGGGCGTAACTGCAAAACCTCTGTGCGGATAGAAAACGGTTGATATCATCGATCTCATAGAGTATGATTAAACTTAAAATATCACCCAAACCCGGTACGGATTGAAGCAAGGTGTGATAATCACGGTCATAATCTTTGGCTTGCTTGCGGATGATGTTTTCCAACTGTTTTATTTTAGGATCGAGGAAATAGATGGTTTCTAAATCAGTTTCAACCATCGTTTTTAGAATAGGATCATCAAAAGCATCGACCAATAAATGGCGTTCACTTTTGTTGCGGACTGCTGATGGGCTGATATATTTCTCATGCTGATGAAAGGTGCACTGGATATGGGTATAAGCCTCACTGCGAATATGTCCATAACGATGCCTGCGTCGCAGAAGATCGCGCGTGGCACGACGTTCATGCGGATAACTGTAGGCTTTGGGCAGATGATTACTGCGCATCAGGTCGGCAATCTTCTTTGAATCAATTTTATCATTTTTCTTTTTACCGCCATGAATGGTTTTCATATAATAGGCATGTCCCAGATAAAAAGGGATCTTATTAAAGCGGCAGGCATCGGCCAGCCAATAATAGTTATAGGTTGATTCTACTCCAATGCATATATCGGGCATAAACGGGGCCAAGTTTCGCTTGATTTGTTGGGATTCTGTACGCATATTCTTATGTAATAATATGTCGCCGTCTTTATTCATGACGCACACATACATGTTATGGGCATGAAGATCGACGCCACAGTAATAGGTTGAATTGATTTTATAATGTTCCATAAGGTCCTCCTTTGTTTGATTTATGATAATATATCATTGGATGGCCTGATTTCATATCAGGACCAAGCCCGCTAAACAGGAGGACCTTTTAAGTAAGTTCATATCACTTAAGCCGAACCTAGCACGCCCGTCTTCAAAACGCCCGTCTGGCGAGAACAGCCGGACAGGCCGGGCAGGCTCGTTCAATTACGAAAAGTGCATCGGTACAGCACTGTCACTGGCCGGCGGCTTAATATTGGAATATTGATATCTCCCCAAATGAATGGATTCATGATTTGAATTATTTTTCACAGAAATTACCCAAGGTACATAATAATTTATACTTTAAACTATCAGAAAAGGATTTCAATCAAAAAATAAACCTGTTAATATCACAAGTTGATTCCCTATCTCATAATGAAATTCTGTTTAATCTTATGCACATTGTATCATCGATTGGTGATGCTCATACAAAAATTGGCCATTATTCATGGAATTTTAATTGTATACCAATTTATACATATGTATGTGATGATGGGCTATTAATTCTTGGAACATTAGAAGGCTATCAATATCTTATTGGTAAGAAAGTATTAAAAATTAACAACACCGATATTGGGGATATTCAAAATACTCTTAAATCATTTATCCCCCACGAAAATAAATATTGGATTAAACAAAAAATCCCCGAATACATTATTAATGCGGATCTTCTGAAATTTACACATATAATTGATTCTTCTGATTCAGTTATAGTTACTTATTTGGATAATGGAACCACGAAACATGTAAAAATGAAGACAACACGATCAAATCACTTATCCAACATCAAAATGATCTACTATTATGACTATTTAAATTTAGAGTTACCTATTGCGTGGCGGGTTGGTAATAAAAATTATTGGTTCCAATACTTTGATAAAGAACAAGCAATTTATTTTCAATATAATCAATGCGTCAATATGGGAAAGGAATCGTTTAGTCAATTTTCAAACAAGTTTTTCAAGTTCATCTATGAAAATCCTGTCCATAGTCTAATTGTCGATATAAGATTTAACTCAGGTGGAAATTCAGATTTGTTTTCAAATTATTTTTCTCCCAAACTCAAATCATTTGCACGACAATCTGATGTAGATATCTATACAATAATTGGCAGGAAAACGTTTTCATCTGGATTGTGGGTTGCAATTGAAATGAAAAATGGATACCAGTCGATTTTAGTCGGTGAACCGTCTGGAAATAAACCAAATCATTATGGAGAAAGTAGAAAATTTGATTTACCTAATTCAAAACTTAATTGTTATTATTCCATAAAATATTGGAAGATGTTAGATTCGGAAAAAGATGCACTCTATCCAGATGTTCCAATAAAAATTGATTCCAAAGATATTTTAGCTGGAAGAGATGAGTGTTTAGAAACAGTGTTCAAGCTAATCGATAATCCAAATCATAAAATACAAAAATAAATGAGTTATCGATAAAAAAATGCAACCTGCAGTTTTAAAGGACAAGAATAATATCAAAGTTCTGCACCTGACTGGTGGGCCGTGTTCGAAATTCATCGAGTCCGGTGTAGGTAATTAAGGTTTTATTATTCTTTAACGTATGTGCTCTTAAGCTCATCAGCAAGTGAGCACCATCGTTTAAGCCGATGTGAGGGGCTGGTTGTGATATACGAAAAGTATTGTGGTTTATCGAGTGAATGCCGCACGGCTTATACCCGATCCTTGTAAGCACAAGTAAAGATTTTATGTTTTGAGTTGAAAAGGACTATTGTTATAGAAGGATATTGATAAATTCGAGCTATGAAAACATATATTTTCGTTATATTTTTTGCAGTGCAACTACTTATAACCTCATGCTCAGAAGATGATATAACAGAAACGAATAGAGAATGTCTAATTGATATTGACACGATTGAATTTACATTCGGAATAGATTATGATAATTCTGAAAAATATCTAATACCGGGAGAAGAATCTGATTTAAATAATTCATATTTGGAAGAGATACGCGATGAAATTGGAACACCAGGAAATAGAATCGATGATATTTTACTAGTATGTCAATGGATAAATCAGAATTTTACATTCGAAGATGCCGGTGGAACCATGGCTGGGATAAATACAGTTGATGAGCTTTACGAGATTAAAACAATTTATGGTTGCCATTCATTATCACTATTAATATCTAGTGTAATACGTGAATTTGGTTTTCCAGCTGTGATGATTGAAACAGCTTCTATACAGTGGGGATATGATTACAATGCCGGTAAGATTCAATATCTTAAAGGTCATGTGATGTCAGAAATATTTGTGGAAAACAAATGGATCTTGTTTGACAATAATGGTACATACATCAAAGAATATAATCCCTTGAATCCATTTATATCTGCTGTTAATTCATCACAAGATGACTATTTTGTTATAGCTATAAGAAATTTTACGAAAGATTTATATCATAGTAAGGACAATTTTTTTATGATTATACGTAAAACCATGTTTTTCATTTCTCTTTTCTGTTTCATAATTCTATGCATTTCCTGTAGTGATGAATCTACTTCACTCAGAGAGATTAGAAACCCGGAATCAGTAACAGATATCGATGGGAATGTATATCAAACTGTAAAAATAGGTGATCAGGTTTGGATGACGGAGAATCTAAAGGTAACTCACTATCGTGATGGAGAAGCTATCCCAAACATAACGGATGCTAGAGAATGGTCTCACTTAACAAGTGGTGCGTATTGCCCTTATAGTAATGATATTACCAATATCGAAACTTACGGTTTGTTATATAACTGGTACGCAGTAAGTGCTACTAATATTATCGCCCCGGAAGGTTGGCATGTGCCCACAGATGACGAATGGAAAGAGCTAGAGATGCATCTTGGTATGGGCCAAAGTGAAGCTGATAGTATGTTTTGGCGCGGTACGGATGAAGGCGGTAAACTAAAGGAAACGGGTATAACACATTGGCACAATCCAAATTCCGGCGCAACTAACAAAAGTGGTTTTACTGCACTTCCGGGGGGTTACCGTCTCAACTATAATGGTGCATTTACCAATATTTTTAGTGTTCGTTGTGTCATGGATTAATTCAAATGTCCATTTTTTAATTAAGGGTTTTTTGGGACAATCAAATAATTATATGTATAAAGTCTGCATACTATGTTTTAGAACCCGAAACAATTCAAGATTTTGAAACAAAAAATTTAACAAAGACTTATATACAAAAACCTTCATATATTTATAAAAACTGTATATTATCAAGTGATACAAACGCGAGATATCCATGGATGGAAATAATCAGGGTAAGATTTAATAACGATAGTACACAGGCTTTAGATTATATAGTATTTTCCGGTATTCCTTTATCAGGTTCAGGTTCCTATTATGTATTTACGAAAGAGCAAAATATATGGAAAATTATTAGTGGTAAAATGCATTGGATTAGCTAAAAAAGTTTGCATAACAAAATTATCAACCTGTATTTTACATGTGGGCTTTGATTCAAACTTTGAAAATTAATTAATGTGAAATCGGATTATAATTAAACATTAGCGCCTAAACAATTGAAAGGAGACTAAATTTATTATGACTTTGATGAAAAAATTTAGCATAAGATTAATATTACTTCTCTCTCTTCTGCTTTTCAGCTATGCCCAATCTCAGAATACATCTGCATCTGAAAGATCAATCAAAGATTCAGAAAAGACCCTTAACTCCCAGTGGAATGGAAAACGTGTTGCTTACCTTGGAGATTCAATGACACAGAAACCAGGCGATGGTTCAACTGTGTATTGGGAATACTTGGATACACTTCTTGGAATAAAACCATTCGTTTATGGGATAAGTGGGCATCAGTGGAATGATATCTATGATCAAGCTGTTAAGTTAAGGAATGATCGAGGTTCTGATATTGACGCCATCTTCATTTTTGCAGGTACTAACGATTACAATGATAATGTCCCGATGGGTAAATTCTTCGCCGAAACCACAAAACAAACTAACCATGATGGTCAAAATGTAACCCGTAAATATAGATCGCAAATTTATAATGATTCTACTTTTTGCGGACGAATAAATAAAGTGATGTCCTATCTGAAGACCCAATATCCATTGCAACAAGTTATATTATATACTCCCCTACATCGTGGCTTTGCAAAATTTAGTGATCACAATATTCAACCAGAAGAAAGCTTCTGCAATGGACAAAGTTTATACCTTGAAGACTATGTAAATTCTCTCAAAGAAGCAGCTTTAAATTGGGCAGTTCCTATTATAGATCTATATTCTTTGAGTGGATTATATCCCCTGTCCGATTCTTACACAAGGTATTTTAGAAACAGCGAAACGGATCGTTTGCACTTGAATTCTGAAGGTAATTACAGATTAGCAAAAACAATGCAATACCAGTTACTAACAATACCCTCCACATTTGTGGGTGATCGATGAAATCATCATATTGGATAACTTAAGCGCATACAATTAACTCAAGCTGAACCGATCACACCAACCTGTGGGCGGGCAGACTTGTAGCGGTTTGTGATAAATGCTTTGGCATAGGAGGTGTCATGGGCACGCCAGTGGGTGGTCGACTTAGCTCAGCTGTTGAGGCTGTCGAAAAAGTAAATTTAGGTAATATGTATGCATTTTGTTGTATATTGGCAAATTGAGATCAGTAATAATAAAAGCTTTTTGTATATAAATGCATATTTATAAGCACTTTTGACTTTTTCGACAACCTCTTTATGTATATTAAAGTGTGCATAAAAATTTTCATTTATAGGTAGTTGATTCATTTGAAATTAAGAATATGCCAACTATGAATACACTAATTCTATTTTTTTCTATCTCAATTTGTTACAGTGCCCTGTTAGCTCAACATCCAGTGCCAGTTAAACCTCGGATCATCATTAGCACAGATATCGGTGGCACAGATCCCGACGA
>JARRPN010000556.1:0-5498 GCA_037382875.1 Calditrichaceae bacterium
ACGAATACCTTAAACTCAGAATTGCTATTTGTATTCAGTTTTGATTCAAGCAGTTCGGCTTGTTTATAGGTGATATCTGTAAGCGGTGTCTTGCCGCCAATTTTGCGATAAATTTCCGTACTTTCCGGCGCCCGTTTTTGGGCAAACCAGGCAATAAATTTCCGTCGCAAAAATCCCGGTAAAGGGATATCGATGATATCCGGATCCATAAAAATATTATACAGGTAATATTCCACCGCATCCAGTTCATGCGGCCCACCCATATTGGATATGATTACAGCTGTTTTCATCGTTCCTTTCAATTC
This sequence comes from Calditrichaceae bacterium, assembly GCA_037382875.1. Classification (GTDB taxonomy): domain Bacteria; phylum Calditrichota; class Calditrichia; order Calditrichales; family Calditrichaceae; genus JAFGKZ01. The sequence continues at coordinate 306 of JARRPN010000556.1, forward strand.
CGGATCAGCAATTCGGCTACCCACCCCTTTTAATTCCCCTCCCTGTTAACAAGGAGGGGATAATGGGGAGGGTAAATATATTAAACCGTTCTTGAAAATTGCGGTTTATGCTTTTCTTTTCGATTTAGATAAAAATCAAAATTCATAGCGATATTGCGGACTAATAACCGACCAGCTGTTGTAACAGCAATTTGATCATCAGCCAACTCAACTAGTTCATCATTTTCAAACTGTTTCAACGTTTTAAGCGCATCAGCGAAATAAGCATCAAATTTAATATTATATTTTGATTCAATCTTTTCTTTTTTAAGCCGGAAATTACACATCAATTCCGTAATGACTTCACGCCGTAGCTGATCATCCTTATTCAATTCAACACCACGCATAACCGGGATTGCACCTTGATCTAGTTTTTCATAATATTCATCAAGTGTTTTATAATTCTGTACATATAAATCCGAGAGCATGCTGATACTTGTAATCCCTACAGCTAATAAATTAATGCCGGCGTGGGTGGAATAACCCTGGAAATTACGATACAATGTGCCATTTTGCATAGCTATGGTCAACTCATCTTGGGGTCTGGCAAAATGATCCATACCAATATATACAAATCCGCTTGAGGTAAGTTTTTCAATACTCATTTTTAAGAGCTGCAATTTAATATCCGGGCTGGGCAGCCATTCATCTTTTATCAATTTTTGATGCTTGATCATTTGCGGTAGATGGGCGTAATTGAAAACGGCCAGTCTATCCGGTTTCATATCCAGAATAGAATCAATCGTCTTTTCAAACGTATCAACCGTCTGATGCGGCAGTCCGTACATCAAATCCAGATTCAGGCTTTCGAATCCCAGTTCCCTGGCCCAGCCAACGGTTTGCCGTGTTAACTTTTCCGGCTGAACACGATTCACTGTTTCCTGCACTTTAGGATTAAAATCCTGCACACCCATACTGCAGCGATTAAACCCTACTTCCTTCAATGCGACCATATGATCCCATGTTAATTCCCGCGGATCAATTTCAACACTGACCTCAGCTTTGTCACTGAAATTGAAATAGGTATGAATGAGTCCGCCCAGACGCCGGATTTGCCGTGGACTCAGATGCGTCGGTGTGCCCCCGCCCCAGTGAAGCTGTACAATTTTTCTATCCGGATTAATTTTAGATTTGAGTAGCCTCATCTCTTTTTCGAGGTAATCGATATATGTTTCAATTTTTTGCCGATTACGTGTGACCATCATGTTACATCCGCAGAAATAACAAAGCGTATCGCAAAATGGCAAATGAAAATAAAGGGAAATATCTTTATCAGCCAAAGTCTGATCATCATTTTTTAGATGTTTCTCGAATACTTTTGCATCCACCCCATCATGAAAATAGGGCGCTGTGGGATAGCTGGTATAGCGTGGTCCGGGCCGGTCATACTTTTTTAATAGATCAATATCGACTTTAATTTGATTTAGTGACATTTAGATACCAAATATTTTATTATAATTGTTTGAACTAACCCTCCCCATCCCGATAAATCGGGATCTCCCCTCCCTGATATCAGGGAGGGGCGGGGGTGGGTCAAACTTTTAGCTTCGCACTTTGCTCGTGGACATAACCCACCAGAAACTGCACATTATCTAAAGGGATATCCATAATATCTTTGCTGCCGTAAAGTGTAGTTGGATCCAGATTGCCCTGAAGAGCAAACTTTTTGCCCAATAGTTTTTTGGCTGATGCCATATCTGTCATCCAGTCTACGCCCAGCATGGCTGCATCACTATCACCCAATTCTTCAAGCAAACTCAATCCACCTTTGCTGAATAAAACTACCGGCTTATTTAATGGTTTCAACGATTTGGCAATCTTTTTCATAAACTGCCCGGAAAAAGTATTATACAAATGAACGGGTAAAATACCACCCCAGGTGTCAAATAATTGCACGGCCTGAGCACCAGCTTCAATTTGCATTTTCAAATATCGTATAACTGAATCTGTTAATAAATCGAGCAGTTTTAATAACCGTTCCGGATCGCTGTACATGATAGTTTTGATAAATTTAAAATTTCGGGTTGGTTTGCCTTCAATCATATACACCGCCAGCGTAAACGGCGAACCGCTGAATCCGATGAGCGGTGTTTGAACCGGCAGTTCCCTTCTCAGCATTTTAACAGCATCGGCTACATAACTCAGTTTATGTTCCAAACCATCTGAATTCAATTCGGTCAACTCTTTATCAATTAATACCTGTGGTGATAATTTAGGGCCATGATTTTCAAGAAATTCCAGCTTTTGTCCCAGCGCTTCTGGAATTACCAGGATATCGGAAAATAAGATGGCTGCATCAAATCCGAATCGACGGATCGGCTGCAGTGTGACTTCCGTCGCCAGTTCCGGTGTTTTACAGACTGTAATAAAATCGTGTTTTGAACGCACTTCCATATATTCCGGCAGATAGCGTCCGGCCTGGCGCATAATCCAGATGGGTGTATGCGGTATTTTCTTTTTATTAATTGCATCGATATAAACGTAATTCTGTTCAGACATCCATTATCCTATTTTAACTTCTATAATATAAAAAATCTGTTACGAGATTAGTGAATTGCCACAAAGGCAGAAAGTCACTAAAGTTCACAAAATAATCCTATTAATACCATCTTTAATTCTTACCACATTAAAATTAATCAGAAAACCAAGGCGTTTATCTAACAACTTTAAATGACTCAAAACTTGCGCTCGACTGACACTGTTCACTTCATCCTATGCTTTCAATTCACAAATATCCAGATCTTCTACTAACACATCCAAACGTAAGCCTACATCAAAAACAATTCCATCATAAGTAATTGGGAAGTCAATCTGCCTCTTGAACTTTAATCCTCTTTTAGACAGCTCATGACAGAAGCAAACCTCATAGATCCTTTCCAACAAACCCGGTCCTATCTCTTTATGCACTGTAAAGGCCGCATCAACTATAAGCTTTGCAATTTGTTCTTCCCTGTTTGATAATGGTTTATGTTTCTTTGTGCTCATTTGTGACTTAGTGTTTTTGTGGCTAAACGTTTTTTCTAAAAAATTTCACAAGCGCTGTCACCATGTATTCCTGCAAACCTTTTTCAGGAATGATTCCAACTTTAAATCCACCCTGCGCTATAGCTTCAGCTGTGGTTGATCCTATCGCTGCAATAACAGCTTTTGAATTTTTAAGATTCCCGCACATTTCTGATCCGAGGATCTAACATTCATTTTTATAAACAGTCATTCGGTTTACCACAGCACCTAATTTTTGCAATCCAATTTGCAACTCATCCCGTGCAATCTCCGATGTGGGATTTAATATCCGTTTACCTTTGATATTTTCATTCTGGAATGATTCAATCAAACCTGAGGCAGAAAATGTTTCCGGGATCAAATCAGCTTTTAATCCATATGTCTCCAATTCTCGTAAAGTTTTCTTCCCAACTACAGCAATTTTATTATCATATTTTTTTGCATCTATTTCTCTGGCCCGATTCCAGAAATAGCGCACACCATTGGCACTGCTGAAAATGATCCAGTCATAATTATTTATCTCAAGCAAAGCTTTATCGCATTCTAGCCAGTTATCCGGTGTTGAAATTTTGATTGTTGGAAACACAAGGCAATCTGCACCATATGCTTCCAAAGATGTAACAAGATCTGCAGCTTTTTCTTTTTCCCTTGTGATAACTATTTTCCGGTTTCGAAGTGGTTTATCCATTCTATTTTTTCAGTAGCTCCTGTGCCCCCTTCTTTATAAAGGATTGTGCCAGTTGCCTCCCCAGGTTTTCAGCTTTCTTAACTGAGCCTTCTATGCTTTCGCGATAAACTGTTTCACCATCATCGCTACCAACAAATCCAGTCATTTTTAGATTCTCATCTTTAACCTGAGCATAAGCTCCAACCGGAAACTGGCATCCGCTATCCAATTCATTTAGAAATGCCCGCTCCGCTGTAACCGCATCAAATGTCTCCTGATGAGAAATCAGTCTGATAACTTCGTTTGTAACTTCATCATTCATACGGGTTTGAATACCTACGGCGCCCTGCCCAACACCCGGCACCTTTCCCCGTAAATCCTGTATATCCAGATCAGGTCTCAAATGTAATAACTGTGAACAACGACGGATACTTCCTGTTGCCACCTTTGCTTTCTGGTTCAATTCATTCAAACTTAAGCCATCCTTTGTCACCAGCACATCTTCAACCGGGCCGCGCTCCGGCACAGCAGCCAGAAATAAACCATCCGGCATCTCAGATGGTAAATCCTTTAAGCTATGTACTGCTACATCAATTCGATTCTCAATTAAAGCCTCTTCAATGGCTTTTGTAAATACACCCTGCCCACCAATTTGTGTTAATGAGGATCGCTGATCCCGGTCACCTTCCGTCTTTATAATTATCCTTTCAAGTTCGAGATTGCGATGGGTCGTTTGTAATAATTTCTCAATATAACCCGCCTGCCAAAGCGCCAGACGACTACCACGTGTACCGATTCTTATTTTCTGCATGATTAATCCCGATCTTTTTCCACTTCATATAGTTCAAAGAATAATTCTACCTGTTCCTGATAGCGTTCCGGATCAGATGAACTCTTTTTTAACATTTTAATATGCTGATGCACTACTTTATTCATAATACTCTGAGTTAAATAATCAATTTCCTTAATTCCATTATTCGGCAAACGTTTACGAAGCCTATCCAGTTCTTTAACCCGGATGGAATCAAAATGCTTCTTGATGCGACCAATAACAGCTGCCATAGAATGAGATACGACCCACTTTTTAAATTCAGCAATGGAATCATCAATGATTTCCTGTGCCTTGGGAATTTCCTTTTTTCGCTTTTCAAGATTAACTGCAACGATCTCGTTCAGATTATCAAGGTTATACAAAAACACACCGTCAATATCTTCCACTTTGGGATCGATGTCTCTGGGAATAGCTAAATCTATAATAAAGATCGGTTCATAGTTTCGTTTTTTGCAAACTGGATTTAACAGTTCTGATGTTAGAACAAATTCCTTGCTGGAAGTTGCTGAAATTACAATATCTACATCATCAAGCGCTTCATTCAATTTTGAAAGCGGGTAGGCTTTTCCATCAAATTTCTCAGCCAATTTGTCTGCCCTGGATTCCGTTCGATTCACAATGCGTATATTTGATATACCTTTATCCTTAAAAT
>JARRPN010000557.1:0-1948 GCA_037382875.1 Calditrichaceae bacterium
TTTTTTTCATTCGCTGGCTTGATCTGAGCAAATACAGAATTCCACAATGTTATCATTCCAAATATTAAGGATATTTGAATTATATGCTTCTTATACTTCATCAGATGACTTTCAACTTTATATGCGGCTATGCATTTGAATAATCATGAATCGTAAAATACAATTAGCTGGCATTAAAAAGAGACTGTACTAATTGTCCCACTCCAACTTGGACACTCTTTTTTATATCTTTGAAATTCCAGCCAGATATAGCTATCGTTTGTGCCTGACCTTTGACTTTAACCTGCAAATCCATTTTTTTCACTTCGCCTTTTTTCAGGCTCGCCAAATCAGCTTCGAACTCGGCCTGTTCAAGAACCAAAAATTTGCCATCACCTTGTGATTGCCGGTAAGTTATCACCGCTGTATTCAATGCTTGCCATTTTGTATATGTAGCGGTTTTGGATATTTTTATCAGACGTCGATTTTCAGCTGCTCTTGTTCGTTGGGTCCATCGATTACGGGCAGCCTGCTTTCTATTTCTCGGAAATAATGGTGTGTTTTGCCAAGCACGACGGGCAGCTTGCCTGGCATTGATTGCATTTGAAAGCGCTCTACTAGCTGCATCTAACTCCCTTTTTGATAATGCCACATTGGAGGCTAGCATTTCCGTTAAACCGGTGTTAAATAATCGTTCGATTTCCTGATTGAAATCATTTTTTAATTTAGCATTAACATCAAAAACTGGATTTACCAGGTTTAGCTTTCCTATTGCGTGAAGTTCGGCTTCGAAAAGATCAAAAATTTTCGATGCTGAATTGAATTCTGCACTTGTTTTGGTAAAACTTATATCTAAAGACGCCTTTGTAAATCCCAGATCTGTCTCACCGGAAACAAGAAAATGCTGATCATCCCGGGTCAAAGTCATATCAATCTGTGCATCATCCATTGTTACGGGCCCCAATGTAAAAGCGCCAATTTTCCCTTTAGCGATTATACCGTTATCACCCACATCAAAAAGTGTTTCTGCGATATTTCTTATTGGTGCATTTGGATTTGCCTGGATATAAAGAAGTCCTCCTATAGTCATACCCCGTTCAATATTCAGTTCAGGGCTGTCTTTGGGTGCAAATTTCAATTTTACCTTCTTAATACCCATATCCGGCAGTTTATCAAGCGGTATTGGATTTGGTTTTTTACTACCGGAATTTGCAGCAACCATATTGGCTTGTAATGATACCAGATCTCCCATACCGAAACCATCATCACTGTTGCCGTCGAACATAAAGTTAGTCGGTACACCAGTGACTACATTGATTGCCGTGAGCACGGCCACATGGATATCTTTTTCCCCGACAACCATATCCCCTTCAAAACCAAGTTGAACACTTCCTGTTGGCGTAATACCAAGCAGAAGTATGACTCTGTTCAGAATCAACCATTCAAGTCCAAAGGGTGAATCCCATCCATCCTGGGCATCAAGACCACCAGCAAGAATTAATCCTTCTTTACCGGCTTTTGTTTTTAGAAAAAATGTGACCAGATCATCACTAATATCGACCGTAATTGAACCAACCAATCCTATTGATGGCTGCCCGGTAAGTTCCAGTGATAATTGGCCAGATTTGAACCAGGCTGGTGAGCCTTCCGGATGCATTGGTGGAAGGGCAGCAATCAGATACATATCCTTCACTTTTTTTGCAAGATTCCCCTGAAGAAGTGCGGGACCTTTTTCGATACCCAGTTTGTCCAGAAGAGGTATTAGCGGACTATCTGCTCCAATTTTATCAATCGGGATTGCTGCAATTAGATTTAAGCCCGGTTTTAATTGCAAATCAAAATCACTATTCTGATATACCTGCTGATAAAAATTGTATTCATCATCCGTCATATCATTTGAACTTTCCGTAATATCCTGATTTGTATAAATAAGTCCAACATTGGAAAGAGACATGTTGTCCAGAGCAGG
>JARRPN010000558.1:0-3169 GCA_037382875.1 Calditrichaceae bacterium
ATTACCAAAACCGAAAGCAACACAAATACAAACAGAAAAAAACGCCCATTGCCCATCACTTCAACCATATCGCTCATGACTTTTTTTAGTGATCTGGGATTAGCCGATTGGCTTTCAGAAGTAGGTTCTTTATAGAACAATGTCACAAATATAAAATTAACTGCTATCCATACAGCCGAGGCGACAAATACCCATTTCCATGCCCAGCCACGCACAATACCGGCAACTATCGGTCCTACAAATCCGCCGATGTTTACCATCATATAAAAGATGCCAAAGCCTATCGATGAGGTTTTTTCATTAGTGGTTTTAGAAACTGTTCCAATAATTACTGGTTTAAACATAGCTGCACCCAGAGCAACCAGCATATATACAGCAAAAAAGGTAGGAACAGTTTTAAACTGTCCTAATAAATAATAAGCCGGAGTTAGAACAAGAAAGGCGCTGAACAACATTTTTTTAAATCCATAACGGTCAGCTAGCGCACCGGTAACCACCGGAAATAGATATAAGAAGAAGGTGACGACTCCCTGAATTACGCCACGATCCTCATCAGAAAAACCTAAACCACCGTCTTTAACTGCACCCGTGATATAGAGCGACGAAACTGCAAAGAAACCATACCAGGCCATCCGTTCAAAGATTTCCATTGTATTGGCAAACCAGAAAGTACCCGGAAATTTTTTAAATATATTTTTTGATTCACTCATTGAGAAATCCAATTTTCGTTTTGATTATAACTCAAGAATCTGAATTGAGTACTTCGCTTTCAATTCCTGCCACTCCATTTTAAACCAGGGTGTGAAGGCATCCGGATTTTTTAATAATTGTTCATCCAATACATCAAATGATATATATTTCCATTCTGCTATTTCCGTATCGTTGACAACCGGTGAATCATTGGATTTTCCAATATAGACGGAACAAAGTTCATTTTCCGAACCTTCGCTTTTATATTGGGCCTGATACTGAAATTTATATAGATAAGTTAAATCTGTTTTTAAACCCAGTTCTTCTTCCAATCGGCGAGCGGTTGCATATTCATAACTTTCCCCTTTTCGCGGATGACTGCAACAGCTATTTGACCAGAATAAAGGCCATAATCTTTTCTCAGAGCTACGCCTCTGAAGCAATAATTCATTTTTATCATTAAATATAAAAATCGAAAATGCTCGATGTAGAATTCCGCCATTATTATGACAGATATCTTTGGTATCAAAACCTTTTTCATTATCGTTTTCATCCACTAAGATTAATAATTCATCTTCAAATGAAACGATTTTATTTTTGTCGTTCATTTTATCACCAGCACTTTCAATTTATTCCAAAAATATACAATTGTTGTTGAAATTAACTTGGATATCATGTAATGAAAATTGGCAAATTCAGTAAATGACCAGATAATGACTTCATTTAAACCCAGGCCTATGACTCCGATAATAAAAAATATCCAGATTTCCTTCTGTCTACTTTTGAATGATCGCTTAGGAAACACCCAGCTTACACTTAAGAAATACACGATTAACATCCCCGTAATAAAAGATATTACAGCGGCGATTAAATAATTGATTCCGGCATATTCTGTCAGCACGAATAATAATGCCATATCTATCGAAAAGGCAATTGCCCCGGATATGCTGTACCGTATCATCTGATTAATCAGACCCGCCGGTTTATTCTTAAATAGCATTTGATACAAAATCTGCTCTTTTCATTAGATGTTTAGATTCGTCTTAGCTTATATTGGTTACAAAGGATTTGTAACCTGCTTTTTCTATCGCTTGTACCACCCTATCAACATTATCGGGACATAGAGCAATAACAGCACCACCTCCACCGCCACCTGTCAATTTAGCACCTAGAGCACCATTCTCACGAGCAATATGCACCAAATGTTCAATTTCCGGACCCGACACCTGCAGTGCATTGAGCAAACCCTGGTTAATATCCATTAAATTACCTAATTCTGTCAAATTAAAATTTTCAATCGCTTTTATCGCTTCCTTTACGATAGCATCAACTTGATTAAAGATACTTTCATAACGTCTTTTATTGGATTGCCACAATTCACGAACTCGGCCAACGGTTTTAACTGTATGGCCTTCAATACCTGTCAAACCAACCACCAATGGAAATGGTTCTTTGACTTTAAGATTTTGCATAAAAGGGGGCTTGCCTTTTCTAAATAACATAAATTTTCCATAGGTGGCTAATGTGTTATCAATTCCCGATGCAGTTCCATGGAATAAAGACTCTGATTTAAATGCTAATTCATTTATCTGATCGTTCGTTAGATTTTTATCAAAGAATTTATTTAGCGCTCTAATTATTACAACAGCCAATGACGCGGATCCTCCTAAGCCCATTGCAGTCGGAATATGCGGATAAACTTCTATCTTCATATCTTCTTTAATTAGATCCATTTCTCTAAGAATCATAGTAAGTGAATCATAAATTATGGGATGACTTGTACCCTTAAGATCTAATTGTTCGTCAATCTGCCATTCTGGGATATAGAGATTGATGCCTTTCGACATTGAATCAGTTACTCTGGCCTGCATAGCGTTGGGAATAGGGGCAGCAATGGCATGACTACCATACACAACAGCATGTTCACCAAAAAGAATTATCTTTCCAAAAGAGCTCGATAATTCTTCTTCCTTAGGCACCGATTTAATATTTTGATTTTTTGAATTTTCTGATTGTAATTTCTCTATAATCTCTTTGGCCTTGGGAATTTTAATATCTTTAGATTTAATTAGTTCCTTAACCACCTGCTCAAAAATTTCATTGGGCGCACCAGCCGCCTGGACCACACTACGCGCATGCAAACTCATGTGACCTTTCTGAATACCCTCAGTGGCCAGTGCGCGAATTGCAGCAAAATTCTGGGCTAATCCTACGGCACCCAGCACATCCATCATTTCTCGGGATGACTCCACATTTAAAATACGTCGGGCAACAGGCGCACTGGGATTGCTCTGTAACGATCCGCCAACAATACCAACTCTTATTGGTAATTCAATGGTTCCGATTAAATCACCGTTTTCGTCAGCATACCATCTAGTCAATGAAGTATATTTTCCATCTTTTGCTGCATACGCATGTGCTGCAGCCTCAACCGCACGCCAGTCATTACCGGTTGCAATCACAACCGGATCAATTCCAT
>JARRPN010000559.1:0-3255 GCA_037382875.1 Calditrichaceae bacterium
TGAAGGAACCACGGATCCGGATGACGATAAACTGACATACAAGTGGTGGGAATACGAGGAAGCGGATACATATAACGGGACGATTGAAATCAACCATGAAGGACAACAGGATGCTTCATTCTCTGTACCAGAGGATGCTGATTATGAGGATACAATCCATATTATTTGCGAGGTTACAGATGATGGCACACCTTCATTAACGAGGTATCAGCGGGTAGTTATTGAGGTTGAATAACAAGGTTCAAAAATCGTAAAGCCAAAATAGAATTAATTAACAAAAGGAGATATCAGTGATATTTTTAAAGGTTACAAGAACAGTACTTCTTTTTGTTTCCATCATTTATTATACTGGAATTGTTTATTCCCAGCAACTTGCATTTCCAGGAGCCGAGGGTTATGGTAAATATGCAAAAGGTGGCCGCGGGGGTGACGTTTATGAGGTAAGCAACCTAAATGATAGCGGAGAAGGTAGTCTGCGGGCTGCCGTTGAAGCATCTGGTCCGCGTACTGTCATCTTCAAAATATCCGGTACCATAGAGCTTGAAACTCCACTATCTATAAATAATCCCTATATTACCATTGCTGGTCAAACAGCTCCGGGATATGGAATCTGTATCAAAAAGAATCCTGTTAATATCGATGCCGACCATGTTATTATCAGATATATAAGAGTAAGATTAGGAGACGAATCAGGCGGTGATTACGACGCCATATCCAGCAGATATACCAAACATATTATTCTCGACCACATTTCGGCGAGCTGGAGTGTCGATGAGACCATGTCTATTTATCATTGTGATAGTATTACTGTCCAGTGGTGTATAATTTCAGAAAGTTTAAGCAAATCCAATCATATTAAAGGTCCACATGGTTTTGGAGGTATTTGGGGAAGTAATTACGGAACATATCATCACAATTTGTTTGCGCATCATACCAGTCGCAATCCGAGAATGGCATCGGGTTCCGGATATACTGATTACAGAAACAATGTTATCTATAATTGGGGATATCAAAGTCTTTACGGTGGAGAAAAATATCAAAAAGGGAACGATAAGTTTAATTTTTCAAACTTTAATATTGTAGCCAACTATTACAAAACTGGCCCGGCAACAAAACCAGGTGAGGTGTCATATCGTATTGCTAATCCATCCTTTAGAAGTGATACAGATTATGGCAAATGGTATATAACAGATAATGTTGTTGAGGGTAATGATGACGTCTCAATGAATAATTGGAACGGCGGTGTACAAACAAAAATATCATTGGAAAAAATTAAACTTGATAAGCCCTGGCCGTCCATGCCAATAAATCAGCAAACCGCTCTTGAGGCTTATAAGTCTGTTCTCGATAATGCAGGCGCAATTTTACCTAAAAGAGATACAATAGACTCAAGGATAATAGAAGAAACACGTGGAAGCTTTGCGACTTACGAAGGTGACAGCTATAAGAAGGATCATGAGATCGCAGATCCCTCAAAAATATGTGGTATTATTGACACACAGAATGATGTAGGTGGTTGGCCAATGCTAAAAAGCACCACCGCTCCAACAGATACGGACCATGATGGGATGCCAGACGATTGGGAGAATACAAATAATTTGAATAAAAACGATCCAGAAGATAGAAATTTAATTGCCTCAGACGGATATACAATGTTGGAAAAATATTTGAACAGATGAAATAAGATATTTTATAAATATGCAGGTAACAAGGATGCTAAATCGATATTCACATATGACTCTGAGAATCAATCCTGAGTATATACCCTTCTTTCAATCGGTTTATACCAGAGCCACTATTAGTTGAGGAAGCTTTCGTCTTTATAATTACAGGCTACGACTACAAACCCGCTTTCTACCAACTCGCCAAATTTCCGTGGCACTTGTTCTGCTGTGAAAGGGAAGAATTTAATGATATTCTTGGCATAGCTGACAATTTAATAGCTTATCAAAATATAGATGGTGGGTGGCCTAAAAATATAGACTGGCTAGCCATTCTAAAGCCTGATTCTGTAATTAATAATTTAAGTGAACGATATCGACAAAGTACATTTGACAATATAAATACGTATCCTCAAATCGAATATTTAGCAGAAACATTTATGCAATCCGGAATTGAGAAATATCGCCTTGCAGCAGTAAAAGGTCTCAATTTTATTCTAAACCAGGAATATCCTAAAGGGGGATGGCGTGGTTGGGATGCAAATGTGATTACTTTTAACGATGGTGTAATGACAGGTATAATGAATCTTTTATTGGATATAGAACAAGGTGATAAAAAATATGAATGGATCGACAAAGAGTTACGTAATAGATTGTCTCAGGCTTATCAAAGAGGATTAAAAGTAATAATAAAAAGCCAAATTATTATAAATGGTGAAAGAACGGCTTGGTGTCAACAACATGATTTTGAAACCTATTCCCCTGTTCAAGGTCGTTCCTATGAACATCCATCTGTAACAGCACGTGAAAGTTGTGATGTAATCTTATTCTTAATGAGAATCTCAAATCCTGATTCTTCAATTATAACAGCAATTGAATCGGCTGTAAATTGGCTTCAAAAAGTCCAGATTACAGGATATAGATATAGTGACGTACCTATTAATGAACGACCATATCATGAAACAACTATTAATTTTGACAGAGAATTTGTTCCTGATTACTCTGCTCGTCCAGTATGGGCTCGATACTATGATTTGAAAAATAGTAAGCCTTTTCTTTCACAAAGTGACGGTAAAATTGTATATCAGTTAAGTGAAATTTCTTTTGATCGCCGTGTTGGTTATGAATGGTATGGATTTTGGCCAGAAAAAGTATTGAAAGCTTTTGAACAATGGAAGTCAGTAAATAGAAAAAAATAATTTTTTATTTATAATCAAATTAAAAAAGCTAAAAGTGCAATTTTACCAGAACGTCATAAAGCCAATAGAATAACCACTATATTTTTGATTTAGATTTTTTAAAATTAGCTGTTTTTTTAAAAGGAGTATCTATGTCTTTTCATGTTAATAACTTAGAATACTATAGCTTCACTATTGGATAACATCCAGAAGAAGGTTCTAAATTGCTAGCCAGGCTTGCCGCTAGTGGAATTAATCTACTGGCTTTCAAAGCAATTCCCCTGGATTCTGAAAATGCCCGCCTAGAGCGGGTACGGATCCGCCCATACAGGCTTTTACATGATGATATCAAAGTCAAGAAAAGTCACATATTTGAACATTTATAATTTGTTAATTGGAATAATACAACATGATGT
>JARRPN010000560.1:0-1902 GCA_037382875.1 Calditrichaceae bacterium
CGGAATTTTGTATCTGCAGTGTTGGCACCCGAGCAGATCAAGATGATATTGATATCGGAATATTTACAGAAGAGATGGCGGATCCTTCTGAATTTACACGCGCTATACGAAAAATCAATCAAAACATGTTGGTCTTTGCCACACCATTACATTTCTATTTATCTGAACATGTCGGAAAAGAACCCTATAGCAGTACCATCCGTGAATATGATGAATTATTGAGTAAAAAAATACAAAATGTAGTCATCATATCTGAATTATTGAATGCGCGATTGATAACAGGCAGCGAAAAATTTTTTAATCAATTTAAAAAGAAAATTTTATCACGATACTATTATCATTCAGATGAAAATAATGTATACCATGAAGGTTATTTAAGGGGAATTCTGGGTGAGCTTCGAGCAATGTTACTAAACCAGCCACAAACGGATTCAATTGCCCCTAAATATGATTCAATACGTATACTTAAATCATTTTTATATGCAAAGAAAGCTATTCTGAATATAAAAGAAGTGAATGCATGGGAAATTCTTGATCGATTAAAACGAAAAGAACCAAACCTTAAATCTGATTATGAGTTACTGACGAAAGCCATTTCATTTTTAGAACTATTTAAATTTATGCTGCAGCTATTTGTAATACAGGAAGAACGGTTTAGAATTGATGAATTGAATAAATCTCAACTGACAGCAATTGCAAAGAGAATGGGCTATAAACCAATTGGGATGGTGAGCGAATGGGATCAGGTGCTGATTGATTATTACAGATATGTTAGGGAAGTTAGAAGAATCTGCAGTATCCATCTTGAAAGAATTGCCAAACATATGACGGAGATTTCTGTTTTCAGACATCTAAAATCACAGGATAAAAAAATTGATAATATTCATTTCAGATTAATTCACAGGGCGCAATTTTTTGAAGGTGCAAAATTTTGGGAAGATCTTATTCAAATATTAGAAGATGATAATGAAATGATAGATATTTTTTTAAAGGATTTCGAAGATCTTAGTGAAAAAAGGCAGCAAATTGTAATTGAAAGCTATACAAATTGGGCACAATACTCTATCATCACATTAACCCGTTTCATTACCATATTTGGTAAGTATCAGGAAAGTGTTTTAGGATACTCTTTCTTTTTTAAGCTAAATCTTGCTTATTTAAAATATATTGAAAAAATGCCTAAAACCATTGAATGGTTGTGTCTGATATTTAGCCATTATCCAAATTATGTACATCAATATTTTCAGATTCTTCCAATTTCTCATTTTGATATTATGAACAGGATATTGGATAGGGAGGTTATCGCTGATCATTTGAAAGAAGAACATGTAAATTTAAAAGAGCTCGCATATCTTCATCAATGGTCCAGCCGGTATTTCCATAGATTTTTTTACAGGATAATATTTAATCATCCGGAATACCTAAAATCATTAACAGATCCTTCACAGACCTATAAAGTATCATCAGGTTTGTTAGCTATGGTTGACATGACGAGTGATCCTATACGCCGTAAAGAAATTATCGGTAACTATTATGATTTTGAGTTTTTACGTACTGGTATAGGTACATTGAAGGGAGTTGACCTATTTACAACCAACACACAGTTCACTGAATTCTGTGATAAATATCTTAGCAAATTATTTGACATTTGTAGCGATGAAATTGCTGCTGAATATACGGCAAAAATGCCAAACACGGACACATTTGCAGTTCTGGCTGCCGGAGGTCACGCCCGCGGGCAGGTTATGATGATGATTATGATTTAATTGCTCTTGTAGATACTGAAGATGAAGATGTAATTAAATATGCAACGCGCATCATTTCGAGGATGAACCGCAATATACTTGAAAGAGGCCTTTTACCGCATTACAGAATGGGAGAGGTACTTAACGGATTTGTGAA
>JARRPN010000561.1:0-2435 GCA_037382875.1 Calditrichaceae bacterium
CTTTTAATGATACAGGTGCGTTACAAGTAATGTCAAAAGGTTATGACACCGAAGAAAGGGAAATTATTATAAATGCTAATAAAGAAACCAAACAGAAGTTTGAGCTTAAAAAACTTTATAAACTTTCAGTCAATTCTACTCCATCAGGTGCCCAGGTATTAATTAACGATAAAACAGCTGGCCAAACACCTTATAGTACTACCGTTAAGGAAGACATGCGATTTGAGCTAAAAATATCTCTTGAAAACTACAAAATATGGTCTAAACGGTTAAAGGTAAATAAAAACATTGAAATCAATGAAAAATTAAAATATACGGATGTTTATAAAGATCAACTTGAAAAACAAGCTAAATTAGCTGCTGAACAGAAAAAACAGAAAGAGAAAAAAACCGAAGATAAAGAAATAAAAAAGGGCAGCAGTAAATGGTATTGGATTGGTGGCGCTGTGGCTGTAATTGGCGGCGTTACTTACTTTATCCTATCGCAGGATGAGGATTCATCTTCTGACGATGGTATGCCTGATCCTCCGGGCAGACCTTAATACTTATTGACTGAATTTTAGGAGTATATTATGTTAAACTCTAAAAAGTATTTAATTTATTTTGTTTTATTATTTGTATTATGTAGCAATATATTTGCACAGTTTCTGATCCCAACAGCAAAAATTGCACCCGCTATCGATGGTCAAATGGATCCTGCCTGGGATTACGCTGCAAGAGACTCAATTCAAAACATTTTTTCGGGGGAAGCTCCTCCATCGAGTTCGGAAGACTTTTCAATAGAATTTCGGATGTTATGGGATGAAAATAATATATATCTATTGGCACTATGGATATATATATGAAGTTGCTTTGTCTATTACTGATCTTTCAAATCATCTTGCTCTAAATGCAGAAGCTGGAAATCAGTTTGGGATTGATATTGCAATTGGTGATAATGATTCGAGCGAACGTGATCATCTGTTAATTTGGAATAGCCCAGGAACTGATCCTAATTATTGG
Source organism: Calditrichaceae bacterium (assembly GCA_037382875.1). Classification (GTDB taxonomy): domain Bacteria; phylum Calditrichota; class Calditrichia; order Calditrichales; family Calditrichaceae; genus JAFGKZ01. The sequence continues at coordinate 1,003 of JARRPN010000561.1, forward strand.
GAAAAACCTGTTCTCTGGGCTACTGCGCAATTTTCTGATTTAGTTGCTGAAATGGAAACCATTCTAATACCTAAAACACCTGATGTCATTACTATTGATGGCTCTATGGATCCGATTTGGCAATATGCTGCAAGAACAAAAATTAGACGAGGTAATAAACCTTTCATTTCCGATGAAGATTTTGCATCAGAAGTGAGATTTCTCTGGGATGATAATAATCTATATATATATGCAATAGTCAATGATGATATTGTTAATACAAGTAATTCAGCATACTGGCTGAATGATGTTTTTCAATTTTTTATTGATGCCAACTTTGAAAGAAATCATGAATATGATCAGGAAGATCTGCAGTTCAGTTATGTAGTAAATAGTGATGGCTTATCAAATGTATGGAATCCATATTATTATGGAATTCATAGTACAGCAGATTTTCCGAATTGTCAGTTTGTATCCAGTGAAACAGAATACGGTTATGATTATGAAATAAAATTATCTGGATCAGATTTATCATCACAACTTAATTTTAATTTATCCCCAGAGAAGGTTTTTGGTCTTGAGATAGAATTTGCTGATAATGACACAGGAGATCGTGAAAGTACAATAACCTGGACCAGTCCATGGGGTAGTGATTATTGGCTATATCCTGATACATGGGGTAAAGCTCAATTAACCGAGGTAATTGCTGAACCAAAACAAATCACGATTCCAAAAATTGCTGATGCAATTACAATTGATGGTAATATGGAAGATGCTTGGCACTCTGCTAATCCTGAACCAATTGATCAGATACTTACGGTTAGTACTATTCCTGATGATATCAATGATTTTTCAGGTGAATATAGAATGTTATGGGATGATGACAACCTTTATTTATTTGTCTCAGTTACTGATAATATATTAAATACTTCAAATCCTGACTTTTGGAACAATGATGTTATACAATTTTATTTAGACGGAAATAATGAAAAGACCAATATTTATGATCAAAATGATCTGCAATTTTCCTGTGTTGCCAATACTAATTATCTTACTAATGTTTATAGTTTTGAAAATGGATTAAACTATTCCGTTGATGATTTCAGCAACTGTCAGTTTGTATCAATAGAAACATCGAATGGATACAATTATGAAATACTGTTGTCGGGCAATGATTTATCGAATCAGCTTGGAATAAACTTAAGTGTTGATAACAAATTAGGTTTTGATTTGGCATTAAACGATAACGATACCGGTACTATGAAAAATTCTCTTTTATGGTCTGCGCCATTTGGTAGTGAAATGTGGTATTACCCTTCTTTATGGGGTACAGCAACGCTTGTAGAAATCCCCGCAAATCTTTCAGCGGTTACAAATACAGCCAGTGATATCGGATATACGACAGCTGTGCTTAATGGCACAGTAAATTCAGATGGTTTAACTATGAATGTGTC
>JARRPN010000561.1:2471-3526 GCA_037382875.1 Calditrichaceae bacterium
CTACGATAATCCAAATTCAATTTCTGCCACGCCTTCTTCAGTGTCTAATGCGGAAGATAATATGGTCAGTGCTGATTTAGTAGATCTGTATGTCGGTACAACCTATCATTACAGAGTAGTATTAAGCAATGATCAATATACCATTTTGGGAGAAGATAATACATTTACAACCGTGCCCTATCCAACACAATTAAATCTTGTGCATACCGTTGAATTTCCACAAAAATCAAATGGCAGTGATTACAAACCAAATGATTATAGAATAGTTGGGTTACCCGGTGGCAATGATGAAATGATTGCTAATATATTTTCCGGCAAACAGGATGAAGATTGGCAGGTTGTCTGGGATAATGGTGAAGATACAGATTTTTATATTGAGTATAATGGTGATAATATATTCAGACAAATTCCCGGCCATGCTTTTTGGATACTGAATAAAGGTCCGTTGAATATTAATCAACAAAATAAAGAGGCAGCCGGACTTAATAACGATGGTGAAGTCGAGGTTCCAATTCATTTTGGCTGGAACCTGATTACAAATCCCTTTAGTGAGCCGGTCTCTTGGATTAAAATTAAAGAAGCTAACAATATTGTTGGCGTAAGGCCACTTTATGCCTTCAATGAAAACTGGGATGATACAAATTTAATCATGATGCCTTTTTCGGGATATTACTTTGACAATCAAAATCCGGATCGTACTATATTAAGAATACCTTTTGATCCGGTTACAGTTAGTATACCTAAACTTACAGAAGAAAGTGAATATAATTGGAAAGTGAACATTGCTGCAAGAACAGATCAATTTACTGACGACATTGCTTATTTTGCTGTACATGAAAACGCATCCAGAACAAAGGATGAATTTGAATATAGAAGACCCAGAGCCGTCGGTGATATTTTGAGTGTCTATTTTGATCGTCCCGACTGGGAAGCGCCTGCTGGTGCGTTTAACTGTGACGTTCGTCCTCCGGTTAAGGATATTGAAGAATGGCCCTTAACCGTTTTAATTCCTGAACTGGATGAAGCAACTATCTCTTTTAATGGTATAGAAGATA
>JARRPN010000562.1:0-4832 GCA_037382875.1 Calditrichaceae bacterium
CTTTTGTCATTGCATTGACAACATCCGGTTCTGTTGAATCAATCCACCAGCCATCCAGACCCTTAGAATAGATACCTTTTTTTAAATATTTCCAATATAGCTTATTAGCATCTGGATTATAAGCATCATAATATTTAAATCCTGCCCAACCGACCGGTTTATAGAGATAGCCTCTTTTTAACATATCGGCATATATTGGCGTATTTGGTCCCAGAGCAGGCCAGATCGAGATAATGATATGATAATTCATTTGATGTAATTGATCACACATCTGCTTAGGTTTCGGAAAAAGTATTTTATCAAAAAACATACCGCTCCAGTTCTCGGCTCCATTCCAGTAATCCCAATCCTGAATCATATTATCAATGGGAATATTAAGTTTACGATATTTCCTCGCTACACTCATTAATTCTGCTTGCGTATCGTAATGCTCTTTACTTTGCCAATATCCAAATGCATATTTTCCATACATGGGCGCTTTACCAGTTAATTTCCTGTAACCTGATATAACTTCATCCATAGATTCACCATAAACAAAATAATAATCGATGTTGTCACCCATATCAGACCAAAATGAAGCATGACCATTGCTTTCTTCAAAAATTGTTTTTGAATAATTATCCCATAATATGCCGTAATTTAGTGTTGAAATTAAAAATGGATTAACTGCTTCAGTATTAGATTGTGCTAAAGTGATTTTTTTATTACGGTAATTAAAATATCCATTTTGATGCTGGCCAAGACCATATATACCTTCATCCTGTGTGAGTTGAAAATTCTGCTGTAGAGAAAATCCAGAATCGCCATCGTAGACAACAGGAGTAAATACAGATTCTCCTTTTTCTTCTAAGATTTCATCGTTTTTAGCAATTGAAGAATACTTGACTGAAAAATCACTCTTAGAAACACTTAATTTAAGAGAATTTGATAATAGATATATTCTGTTACTTTCTTCAGAAATTGCAATATCTAAATCTGGATCTGTATTATTTATGACTGATAAACTTTTTTTATTAGATTGACCATCTGACGGCCATTTAATAATTCTGACTATATTTTTATTATAAAACTGAATTTTGATATTTTTATCAATTGCGTTTAGTTCAATTCCATTAGTTACATTTTTTACTTGAACATCATGCTGTTGGCAATATGTCAAGAGAAATAGGGCTGATAAAATAAGAGATACATTAGTCGATATTCTCATAACCCTCTTTCTAAAATTGATATCATTTACATTAAATATAAAATTCATCTTCTTCCTATAGCTATTTCTGTTGCGGCTGCAAAATTATTATTTGCATTAAATACTTTGAGTCGAATATAGCGAGCATCTTCAGGATCAAATGTAACTACTTACATCTTGGTATCACCACTCCACTCACCACTTATAATTTCTTTAAAATTAAGACTGTCTATACTGGCAGAAAATTTATACGAAGTAATGCTCCCTTCCGTCATAGGGATAATTACAGGATTATATTTCGGAACATAGGTTATTATATTTATCTCACAATATTTTTGGCCTAAATCAACGGTTATGGATTGGGGTAATGAATCTGTGCTTTCCCACACTGAATAGTAATAACGATCGTTATGTCCATCAATGGCATATTCAGCTTTTCCACTGGTTGCTGAAGCGAATTCCGGTGTAATCGGTTTATCAATCTGAGGTTCTTGTTTTGGAAGAGACGAACGATCCAAATCCGGAGACCAGACCTGACTAATTTCTTTTAACCTATGGACAATATTTTCATCCAATTTTCCATCAGGATTTGGGGGTAAATTTAAAATAAAATTGCACCAGCGAGGCTCTAAAAAAGAAAGATGAGTATTTACAATTTCATCTAAACTTAATAATTCTGCTGAGGGTACCCACTCATCCCAAAACCAGTATATATTACACTTATAGTTTATAATATAAAATCTTGTAGAAAAAATCAAACATAATTTTAATTAAATCTAAAGTTTAAAATCACTTTTAAATTAGTTAATTAGATTTTGATATTTGCATCTAATACTATTTAAAATTCGTGTTTTTGATTTTTTGAAGAATTCAATATATAGCTTTATTTTTAGATACAGTTTTTAAAGTAATCTTAAAATTTATTACTTATATTGTTTTCATTCATATTCGTTTTGTTGATCATTGCCAACAAATGAGGCACATATCGTCTTGAATAACCAACATAATTACATTCATTATCTTTATTATCAAAGCATAATCAACCATTTTGTACTTTGTTCTTTTTGGCACAAACATTGCATTTATTAAAAGTAATTTTGCACGACAAATCTTGGATTGGAGTAATTATTAACAAAACTAAATAAATTTTCGCCGATAAAATATATCTTAAAAACCACAAACAGGAATTTGAACGTGTAAATTCCATCATTAATTTTGCCTTCCCTATTGCAAGGATGAAAGGCTGCCGAAAAGAGGCAGCCTTTTTATTTTAAAAAGCAGAATTTTATTATCCTTAGATTTAGTTTAAATTAACAATATGAATAGGTATAAACGTCCTCTAACCGATTGGTTACCGACAACTCGCAAAGAAATTGAAAAACTGGGATGGGATTCATTGGATGTCATACTCATATCCGGAGATGCTTATGTGGATCATCCGGCATTTGGCAGCGCTGTGATTGGTCGGATTATTCAAAATAAGGGATATCGCGTTGCCATTTTACCTCAACCAAATTGGCAGGATGATTTGCGTGATTTTAAAAAGTTGGGTAAACCAAATTTATTTTTCGGAGTAACAGCCGGATGTATGGATTCGATGGTTAATCACTATACCGCAAATAAGAGACGCCGATCCAACGACGCTTATACTCCCGGCAACGTTTCTGGTTTTCGACCCGATTATGCTACAATTACTTATTCTAAAATTGTAAAGAAACTCTATCCGGAAACACCTCTTATTATAGGAGGTATTGAAGCTTCACTCAGGCGTTTGACTCATTATGATTACTGGTCTGATAAACTCATGCCATCCATTTTAAGTGACAGCGGTGCTGATTTGCTGGTTTACGGGATGGGAGAAAAACCTCTATCCGAAATTTTAAGACTATTAGAAAAAGGTGTACCTATCGAATCGTTAAACACAATTCCTCAAACTGCATTTTTAATGGATAAAAATAAATCTTTTCCAAAAGTTAAAAAATGGAAATCCATTGAATTGTTCTCACATGAAGAATGTCTTAATGATAAAATAAAATATGCGAAAAATTTTAAACACATTGAGCGTGAATCAAACAAACAATTTGCGGATCGGTTAATGTTTTTGCACAATCTCTGCACATCAGGGGAAAATGATAGCCAGCCGATCCAAAGAATCAATAATGAAAGAAGTTGAGAGCATAACTCAAATGCAGGATTTTAAGGGCTATATCAGTGATCTGGGCGGACCATCCGCCAATATGTATCAGATGAAAGGAAAAGATCAGTCTATTTGTGATAAATGTGTTAGTCCTTCATGTATACATCCTACTATTTGCTATAATCTGGATACCACCCACGAAGCCATGTTGGATATTTATCAAAGTGTACAAAATCATCCAAAAATTAAAAAAGCGTTTGTTACCAGCGGAATCCGTTACGACCTGCTTGTAAGAAGACCGAATAATCAAAAAGAAGATCCGAGTCATCATAAATATATAGATCAACTTATTCGCCATCATGTTTCCGGTCGACTAAAAGTAGCCCCGGAACATACTTCTGATGATGTCCTTAAAATAATGCGTAAACCTTCTTTTAAATACTTTTATGACTTTAAAAAGAAATTTGATCAGATAACAAAAAAAGCCGGATTGAATCAGCAAATTATACCTTATTTCATATCCAGTCATCCGGGTTCAAAATTGGAAAGCATGGCAAATCTTGCATGTGAAACGAAAGAATTAGGCTTTCGTTTAGAGCAGGTTCAGGACTTTACTCCTACGCCAATGACTGTAGCCACAGTCATTTATCATTCCGGAGTACACCCTTATACACTTAAGCCAATTTATACAGCGAGAACAAAAGCTGAAAAAGTTAACCAAAACAGATTTTTCTTCTGGTATAAAAAGGATATAAAAGCCTGGATTAGCAGAACTCTAAATAGCATAAACAGGCCTGATCTTCTTAAAATACTGCTTTTAAAAAATAATAAATCATCTTATAATTGAATGAAAACTCTGGTATTGAAAGCTTTTATTTAAGATTGACAAAGAGAGCTATGTTTAATAGATTTCTTCTGCTATAATTCCCATAAATTAATCCGGGACAAATTCCAGATAATCACACAAAGGTGTTGAGTTGAAAGAAAAGGACGCTCAATTTAAATCTAATCGCAAATTGGTAATGTATGTTGAAAAAAAGGACGGTGAATATAATGCAATTGAAACCGGTTCTTATATGATTGAAACACATTTCGATGATTTCCTTGAAAAACGAAGCCATTTAAGAAGTAATTATTCTGATAAATTGAGAAACGGTGAGATCAGCCCAATTGAGTTTCATAGAGTGCTTATCAACATTAGTATAGCTGATTTAGCTACTCGGATTGGTTTAAATTCCCTTAAAGTAAAAAAACATTTAAAACCTGAACATTTTAAATCGATTAAGCTTGAAATATTAAAGCGATATGCTGAAGTATTCAGAATACCTGTTGCTAATTTTTTTCAACTTTTTGATCAAGATGATCTGAATCCGACATTTAAGCAGATTAAGTCGGAGAATCCGTACATTGTAACTACAACAATCAGGGAAGATATTGATGCTGACAACTAATTTTAAACATAATTTAGCAGCCCACTGTGAATCCGGTATGGTGACCAGCCTGTTAAAT
>JARRPN010000563.1:0-1205 GCA_037382875.1 Calditrichaceae bacterium
GATTTGAAGTAAGAGATGGCTACGAAGCATTTATGAAATTGTACAATACCAATCAATTACCCGAAATTATATTTGCCGTAAATGACCGTACTGCACTGGGAGTGTATCAAGCGGCAAAAAAGGTTGGTGTAAGGATACCGGAAGATATTGGCATTGCTGCTTTTGGTTTCAATGAGATAGCACAAACTTTTACACCGAGCTTGTCAATTATCAATCAGAATCCCCGCAAGATAGGTTTGACCGCAACAAAAATGCTGATTGAAACAATCGAAAGTAAAAATTCTGGCTTACCCATGCAGGTAAAAATTAAAGAAGATTTCCAGTGGTATGATTCCATATTAAAAAAATAATAAGAAATTATTCTTATAGAATATGACTGAAAGGAGAATAATTGGATCCCAGATTAATCCCTCAGATAATTTTAAATACAGGAGACAAGATTCCTGCTATAGGACTTGGCACATTCGGCTCTGATTCAGTTGCTGCTAATACTGTCGCAGAAACAGTCAGGAAAGCAATCCAGTCGGGTTACAGACATATTGATTGCGCTTCGGTTTACGGAAATGAAAAAGAAATCGGTCGTGTTTTTAAAGAATTTTTTAATAATGATAATATTAAACGCGATGACTTGTGGATTACATCAAAAGTCTGGAATGATATGCATGATAAGGTTGCGGAATCTTGCAGACAATCATTAACAAATCTTCAAATTGATTATCTGGATTTATATTTAGTACACTGGCCATTTCCAAATTTTCATCCACCTAAATGTGAGGTGACCTCACGAAGTCCAAATGCGAAGCCGTATATTCACGAAAATTACATGAGAACCTGGCGACAGATGGAGAAATTGGTGGATAATGGACTCGTCAGAAATATCGGGACTTCCAACATGACAGTTCCAAAGTTAAAGCTCCTGTTAAAAGATGCAAAAATAAAACCAGCCTGTAACGAAATGGAATTGCATCCTCATTTTCAACAACCGGAATTGTATGAATTTTGCATAGAACACAATATTCAGCCGATTGCTTATAGTCCCCTTGGTTCGCCGGGACGTCCGGAACGTGACAGAACACCTGAAGACACGGTCGATCTTGAGGATCCTGTGATCGTAGCAATTGCTGAACGGTTAGAAACCACGCCGGCAAATGTTGCAATCCAATGGGCTGTTAAACGGAAACAAATACCGATCCCATTTTCTGTCA
>JARRPN010000563.1:1255-3140 GCA_037382875.1 Calditrichaceae bacterium
GATAAAAATTGCAGGTTGATAAAAGGACAGGTATTTCTTTGGAAAGACAACCAGGATTGGCAGGATTTGTGGGATTTAAACGAGACTATTGTATCCTGATATAAATAATAATAAAACAAAGCAAGGAATAAATTATGGATAAAATGATGGGCGCAATCCTGCCGGGAAACAGCACTACCGAATTGAGAGAATTTGATATTCCCGTTCCCGGGCATGGTGAAGTTTTAATCAAAATGAAATCATCAACAATTTGTGGTTCGGATATACGTTGTATCTATCATGAACATTTGGGAAAAGGTCCGGAAGGTTATCAACCGGGTATGATAGCAGGGCACGAACCCTGCGGCCAAATTGTAGAGACTGGCCCGGGATGCCGACGGTTCAAAAAAGACGATCGGGTGATTGTATATCATATTTCCGGCTGTGGTGTTTGCAACGACTGCAGAAGAGGTTACATGATCTCATGCACAAGTGAATATCGACGCGCCTATGGCTGGCAAAGGGACGGAGGAATGGCGGAATATTTGTTGGCAGAGGAAAAAGATCTTGTACTTTTACCGGATGAATTAAGTTATTCTGACGGAGCGCAGGTTGCCTGCGGTTTTGGAACGGTTTATGAAGGTCTCGAAAAAATTGGGATTAGCGGAAATGATGATGTCTTGATTACCGGATTGGGGCCAGTGGGTCTTGCTTCAGCAATGCTGTGCAAAGCCATGGGTGCACAAAAGATATTTGGCATCGAAGTTCTTGATGAAAGAATATCCATTGCAAAAGATACCGGACTCTTTGATGAAGTTATTCATGCCGGTGAAAACAATGTTGAACAAATCCGGGATTTGACTTCGGGACATGGGGTGGAAAAATCGATTGACTGCTCTGCCAATAATAAAGCACGCCTCACATGTATTAAGGCGGCCCGTAAATGGGGAAAAATTGTATTTCTCGGTGAAGGGGGCACATGCGAATTTGAGCCTTCGCCAGATATTATTCACGATCAAAAAACCATTTACGGTTCTTGGGTAACCAATACCTGGCGTATGGAAGAACTTGTTGAACGATTGGTCCGATGGAATGTTAAACCGGAAGTATTGATAACGCATCGTTTTAAATTAGAGGATGTCAGCAACGCTTATTCTTTGATGGCCAGTGGGAAATGCGGAAAAGTAGCTGTGGTATTTGATGAAGAAGTGCGATAATAAAGGAGCAAGATCATGTTAAAGAATATTCCCAATATATTAAGTCCGGATTTTCTGAAGATTTTAATGGAAATGGGACATGGTAATGAAATTGTTATTGCTGATGGCAATTTCCCGGCTGCCTCAATTGCACAACGCCTGGTTCGTCTGGATGGACATGGGATTCCTGAAATTTTAGATGCTGTATTAAAATTCTTCCCCTTGGATACATACGTTGATTCACCAGTGGGATTAATGGAACTGGTAAAAGGTGATCCATACAAGCCGATTATCTGGGATGAATACCGGAAAATAATTCTGGAAAGCAAAGAACCTTTTAAGGATTTTGAATATATTGAACGTTTTGCCTTTTACGAAAGGGCAAAGAAAGCTTACGCAGTAATTGCCACAAGTGAATCAGCATTATACGCTAATATTATTATAAAGAAGGGCGTAGTTGTTTAGATTGTTCTTTAACTTAGAGAGGGAAAACAGATGATGGATTCGATACAGCTTGGGGTTTTTGATTGGATAATAATGTTTCTTTATCTTGCATTCATTGCCTGGATTGGTTTCTATCTAAAAAAATACACAAAGACCGATAATGATTTTTTTCTTGCCGGACGAAGAAACAGCATGTGGGTTTGCGGCATTGCATTTATGTCGGCAAATATGGGCTCAATGGAAGTAATTGGTTATGCCGGACAAAG
>JARRPN010000564.1:0-1884 GCA_037382875.1 Calditrichaceae bacterium
AGCATTACCGGTGTTGCATTAGGATCATTTTGTGTGATGGTGAGATCATCAATTTCAAGGTTTTGTGAAAATGTTGTTAGACTCTTTTGCAGATCCAGGAATGCTTCATCCATATCAGCATCCCAGGCATATTCAACAGTAACTTGAGCCCAGCCGACCCGCGAGATTGAAGATACCTGCACAACTTTAGATTGCCGGATCGCCACAGATTCAATATTTTCAACAAATTTGGATTCCATCTCTTCGGGAGGGAGTTCACCAGACTGCAATTCGACAAATAATCTTGGATTGTTTAAATCAGGAAACAGATCCATTCCCAATTTCTGAAAGGAAATCACACCCAGCAGAAGAATTCCGAGAACAAGCATAAGGATGGTAATGGGATAATTGACAGAAAACGCACTTAATTTTTTCATAATGAGCTACTTGTTATTGAATTGATGGCTTTATAACAATGCCGGTTATCGTACAATTTTAATTTTAGAATGGTCCCGCAAGGTTTCAAATCCTTTTGTGACAATTCGTTGATCCGCACTCAAACCATCAAGCACTTCCACTTCACGGTTATTTTCCAGGCCTGTAATGATAACGCGTTCAAATGCCGCACCTTTTTCAACCGTAAACACCGTTTTACCTCTTCTCTTAGAAAGAATAATATCTTTTGGAATCACGATGGCACTATCCCGGCTGGCAACTATAGTTTCAATCTGAACAAACATTCCCGGCCTGATCAGCAAATCCGGATTATCAATGAGTACCGTAGCCTTAAATGAACGGGATTCAGAATTTATCGCAGGAGCAACATGCTGGATAAATCCATGTAACGTATCATCCGGAAAATTATAATGCATAACGCGGACAGGCTGTTTTTCTTTTACCCGTCCCAAATCTTTCGCCGGAAAGAAAATTTCAGTATACAATTCATCATAATCCATCAACTCAGCAACAATCTGATTTATATCGATTCTACTGCCTTCTGTAAAAAACGGCAGGTCAACAATAATTCCACTAAAAGGGGCTTTGACCTTAAGTTTTGCCAGATTGATCTGTGCATTTTCATACGCATACCTGGCTTCAACAAAGGTTCGTTCGGCATTAATTAGTTCACGAAGTGTCACACCGCCTTTATCGTAAAGTGATTTTTGCTTTTCATATTCACGCTGTGAGATATCAAGATTCAGTTTTTGTGATTCAATCTTGATATCATTTTCATATTCAGTATTTTTAAGAATAATAATGGGTTGATTTTCTGCCGCCTTATCACCTATTGCAAACGGCTTTCCCGTTTGCGGATTGGCGGCAATTGAGTAAATACCTTCAACCTCATTTCTTAACTGTACTGATTTTATAGCGCTGACCGTTGCCGTGGATGTAATAAATTCTTCAATATAGCCCGGTTTAATCTGCATAATACTGACAGGAAGCGCGATATCGAGTTCATCTTCCGAATTATTCTGGAAGCATTGCAGCATTGGTAATGAAATCAAAATAATAATAAATAGTTTTTTCACCGGTTTAACTCCTTACAAATTCAATCTACAAATTTTCTCCTTCCGGTATTTCAAGTACCGGTCGGTTTTTTCTGAAATCCCACATGGATTGTATTTTCAAATCAAGCAGGGCCAGTTTATAAGCGATCATTGCATCAACTAATCCGATTTTCTTTTGTGAGAGCTGATTCTGATACAGATTCAGATCCATGCTTGTTAAATCACCATTTTCATAACGTTCCAGGTTAATATCATAGGTCAGTTGGGCGACCTTCACATTTTGTTGTGCGATATCGATCTGCAGCTGCTGATTCTGAACATTCCGGTATGCCTGACGAATGCCGATTATGATGTCCTTTTTTTCTTCCTCTTCGGATAATTTTGAACTTCTTAC
>JARRPN010000565.1:0-1883 GCA_037382875.1 Calditrichaceae bacterium
GTTTTAGGTCTTTTTTCCCATTGTCATTTGATTTATATGCAAATGAGCCAACCCATATATCCGTTTTGAATGACTCCTGCGTATTCATATCGAATGCCCTGCCGCAAACAAGCACCGAATCTTCAGTCAATTCCACATCGTTAATCATACATCCGGTGGGCAGCGTCCCCAACTCCCCCATAAAAAAGCAGGAAATGTAATTTTTAAAATCAGGCTTTTCAATTTCCTTCCTGACAGGGGTTTTTGTAGTGCATTTAAATAAGAACAGGAATGTTATAATACAAATGATAGTATATATATATTTCATATTACAAAAAATTTTGAATTTATAATTTTCAATTCATAATTAGTCTCACACCCCAAATTGCCTGAGATGATGATCCAGATGAATGTATACTAACCTGCCCCATTGTTTCATATTCATTGATCCAAAAACAGGATGTACAATTTTAGAATTTGCCGGATAAGTGCTATCAAAATCCCCAATCACTTTAACTAATTGGTCACGGTCCAGGTCAAAACCAACCGGTCTGGTTCCATCTTTTTCCTGATTCAATTCCTTTGCTGTCTGTACTTTGCCTTTGGGCACCGGTAGAAGAGATAAACTTAGCCATTTCACAATGGTGTTCAAAACAAAATTGCCTCTATACTTTGTATCGATATGGCCTGTAGCCATTTTTATTTGATCGGTGACATGACACAACATTTCATTAACATTCATTTTGCCCCATAAATTTTGAGTATCAATCTTAAGGTTATATATCCGTTCGATAATTCCTGATTTATCACTTGCATTCAAGATTGATTTCATTTTTATCTCTTTTTTCTTGGTAACTTAAATTGTTTTTCGCGATGAAGATATTAGAAATAATTGAATTAATTTAAAATATCATTCATCGAAGGAAGAATATAACTTTGCTTTGCATTTGGAGCAAATAACTGATTTGATATACAGATTACCTGCAAAAATATAAAGGAAGGTCACGGAAAAAGTAAAGGTAACCGATAATTATTTTTTAGTTGTAACGTATTCCCAGGAAAATGCCCCAGTAATTATTTGAATAAACATTTTCATTCACAGAATTCGGATTATATATAAAAATAACTCCAACAGGTAGGGTTATCGATTTTGATAGTTTAATGTCGTAAGAAGGTGTGAAGGATAATGAAATTGAACTTCTGGAATCATTATTTACTCCAATTCCAGATCCGATTGAGAATCTGTCTAAATAATCAACCGGAATAATTTTATCAAGATAAACACGATAAATTATAGCCACATTGAATTCATTATATTTGCCGGGCAGAGTTCTATAATTTTCACCCTCTTCCCCTTCGTTCCACAACTGGTAAAAATACAGTGACATCAAAACAGCACTATTATCTTGGAATCGATATCCCATATCAAATTGATAATGCATTGGGGTATCATGTTTGGAATCAAAAGGTGTTAATCCAGAATTGAGTCCAACTTGAATATGACTAAATAATGTACTACTGGACTGGTTATCACCTCCATAAATTGGTTTTGTAATTACAATTAGGAAGATAGTGATGATAAATAAACTTTTGTAGATATGATTAGATTGCATTATTTGCTCCCTATAAATTAGAACAAATTTATATTATGTTAATTATTTAAAGAAAAAAATGCAAAAATACTGACCCGACTATCTGATGGATTAGAAGTTTCTATCAGTCTTCATTATAGCTGGAATAAAGTTTTTTCTTACATTTTGGGCAAATACTATGGCTAAATTCAGCTCTTGGATGACGAAGTATATAATGTTCAATGGGATGCCAGTTATTTTCCGTATCCCGGATATTTTTGCAGTTCGAGCAAATAGGAACCAATCCCCGTAACGCCTGCAATTCTGTTATAT
>JARRPN010000566.1:0-1883 GCA_037382875.1 Calditrichaceae bacterium
CGGAAAGGCAAAATCAGGTAAATGCTGCAGTGACTTCGGATGAAACCATCTGGACCTGCTCAATGCACCCGCAAATTAGGCAGACCGAGCCAGGTGATTGTCCGATCTGTGGAATGGAATTGATACCACTGGTGGATGAGACAAATGAAATTGATCCTGCGGCGATCAGCATGTCTGAGACGGCCATGAGGCTGGCAGATATACAAACAGCTATAGTAAGGAAGAATACCGCTTTAAAACAGATCCGTCTCGATGGAAAAGTAGATGCAGATGAACGGTTATTATTCACACAGTCCTCTCATATTCCCGGACGGATTGAAAGATTATTGGTAAACTATACAGGTGATTATGTTAATAAAGGACAGGTTATTGCCTATATCTATTCTCCGGAGTTGGTAACGGCACAGGAAGAACTTTTCGAAGCGTGGAAAATTAAAGATGTGCAGCCCCAGCTTTTCAGCGCTGCAAAGAAAAAATTGAAGAACTGGAAACTCAGCGATGAACAGATTAAGGAAATTCTGAAATCTCGTAAACCACAGGATAGTTTTCCGGTTTTAGCAGATGTATCAGGATATGTAACACATAAAATGGTGAATCTGGGAGATTATGTTAAGAAGGGAAAAGGTCTTTATCTAATTGCCGATCTTTCAAAAATTTGGATCCTGTTTGATGTTTATGAATCCGATCTGGTTTGGATAAAAAAAGGCGATGCGGTCAATTATACCATTGCATCTCTACCCGGTGAAAATTTTACAGGTACCATTTCATATATCGATCCGGTTATCGATCCAAAAACAAGGGTGGCAAAAGCCAGGGTGGAAGTGATTAACACAGACCGTAAACTGAAACCGGAAATGTTCGTTTCCGGCCGCGTTGAAGCAAAATTATCCAAAGGGAAAAATGAACTTGCAGTTCCTAAAACAGCTGTTATGTGGACAGGAACACGGTCTGTAGTATATGTAAAACATGTATCTGCATCCGGTGTGAATTTTATGCTTCGCAAAGTGACCCTGGGTCCAGCGCTTGGTAATTCCTATATCGTGGAAAACGGTTTAAAACCGGGAGAAGAAGTTGCCGTGCACGGTACATTCAGTATCGATGCAGCGGCTCAGTTAGCAGGAAAACCGAGCATGATGAATCCCGAAGGGAATATTGTCCTGACCAGCCATAATCATAGCGATCAAAATGCAATGGCCGGAGATACGGATGATATGAAATCCGCTAATGAAAAGAAAACAGTAGATAAAATAAAAATATCAGATAATGTGAAAACTACTTTGCAACCGTTATTTAGTTCATATTTTGAATTAAAAAACAACCTGGTTCAGGATAATTTTGAAGACGCTATCCAATCGGCAAATAATATGAACGATGCACTTAATAAAATCAAAATGGGAATATTTACCGAAGATGCACATATGATATGGATGAAATATCAACCAAACTTAAAGGATGGTTTAACGCATATTGATCATATTCAAACGATAGATGATTTAAGAGATGAATTTATTAATATATCCAAAGCTATGATTGCCTTAAGTGAATCTTTCGGCTCAATGAATGGGGCCGTTTATGTACAGCACTGTCCGATGGCAAATAACAATAAAGGTGCCGATTGGATTAGTAGAGATAAAGATGTTAAGAATCCGTATTTCGGATCGGCCATGCTGACCTGTGGTGAAGTAACGGAGACCATTCAATGAAGGACTGTTGTAAAACAGGAGATGAAAGATCTCCGGGCAATTTTACAGTATGGTTTAAACGTCTGCTTTTGATCGCAGCTGTTTTGATTGTAGCAGGTGTTATAATCAGTGAAATATTTTTTAATTAGGGGTTATTAATTTATTTCATGGAAAGGAGCAACGCCATGAAACTACTCAAAG
>JARRPN010000567.1:0-1882 GCA_037382875.1 Calditrichaceae bacterium
AAAAAAATGCAACAACCCTCGAAGGTGATGTGTTTTTTTGCTCTTGTTTCATAATAAATCTCCTCTTTGCCCAGAGAATGTTACCAGAGAATGTCAATTGATACTAAATTAGCCGTGTGAGTAAAAACATCATTTGTGTTGATTTTTATTCCCCTCAAGTCAATAAGCGATGTTCCGATTGAAATAATGATTCATATCAAATGGTTATGTAATTAATATTTGTATCTTTTATTTCGAGGCAATTTTAACTAATTTGATAATCGAGTATTTGAATTAGGTAAAGAACTGGATGATTCGATTTATATATATTTTTTGGCTAGTATTAATTATATCTTTAGAAGTAAACTCACAGACTTTCACTATCGATCATGACTCTAAATTTATTCAAATAAAATATGATGGAGTCTATCATACACTAGGATATCAGAAAGAAATGGATTTATCTGGATTGAACGATCCAGTTGGTCAGCCCCAATTACCAGTTTATATGTATCGAATGCCACTAGACAAAAATGAAACTATAAAGTCTATTAATATTGAAGAAATTAAAGAACAAAAGATTGATGGTACATTCAATATTAAAATCCAGCAACCATTATGGCATCAGGATTTTGATGAAAATAATATGGTAACAGCTGACAATGATCAGAATAATTTTCCGGATAAAATAATTGATTATAAAGGCATTAAATATTTCAACGGCCATCCAATTGCACATTTTGCGGTGCATCCCTTTCGTTATCAATCGGATTCCGGCAATTTATATTTCGTTGAACAAATACGTTTTTCAATCAATACCGACATTGCAGAATCTAAAGGTGTTATCCCACTTCAGAAATTTCTGTTAGGAAATGAAGAATTAATTACTTTCACAAAATCGGATCAAAGTATAGAATTGCCAGACTTAAAAATGGTTGCATTAGATTGGATTGTTGATGAAGAAGAAGGAATTCCGCTCAACTATATCAGTGCGGGTTTGGTTGATAGATATATTATAATCACTACAGATGAGCTGGCTGCTTCATTTGAACCGCTGGCCGAATGGAAAACACGTAAAGGGGTCCCAACTATTATCAGAACTTTAAACTGGGTGCGTAATAATTTTCCGGATGGCTTGGATGATGCTGATCGGATACGCAATTATATTCGCTGGTCGTATAAAAATCGGGGAACCAAATATGTAATGCTGGGTGGTGATACGGAATTAATTCCATCACGAATAATTACTACCGGTGGATTTACATTTCCTGCTGATTACTATTATGCAGATCTTGACGGTAATTGGAATGCCGACGAGGATGATATTTTCGGTGAAGCCGTTGATAAACTGGACGGCTATCCTGAAACTTATGTCAGCAGAATTCCTGTTAAAACTGAAGATGAAGTAGATCGATTTATACAACGTCTTTTTCGTTATGAAAGAATGATCGATATAGAAAATCCATATTTTCCCGGTGATGTTTTGTATTTAGCAGCTAATCTGGACAGGGAAAATGATGGTCGTGAATTAATAATGAGTAAAATTGATCCGCAAATCAATAGTGAATTCCGACGGACAATATTGACAGAAAATGCTGATATTGGGTCAGATCCTGCGCCAGCTTTGGAAGCACTGAATAACAATTTCTCTATTATTTTTACTGAAAATCATGGATTATATCATACCCTACGTCCGGGTGCCAGAGGGTCAAATTTTTTTACATATAATATAGCTGAATTAACCAATCACGATCCGGGTATCTGGTACGTGGCCAGCTGCTATACGAATGATATTGTAAAGCGCTCATTGTCTGAAATGTATTTATTGGCGGAAAATGGTGGTGGCGT
The DNA here is from genome assembly GCA_037382875.1 of Calditrichaceae bacterium. Lineage (GTDB taxonomy): Bacteria > Calditrichota > Calditrichia > Calditrichales > Calditrichaceae > JAFGKZ01. The sequence goes on from JARRPN010000567.1 coordinate 1,828, forward strand.
GGCCTATATTGGTAACAGTAGTTATGAGTATCCATTCAGTGGTATTTATTTACAG
>JARRPN010000567.1:1926-3182 GCA_037382875.1 Calditrichaceae bacterium
CCCTATCTGGGGTATTTATCTTGGGATGGACCATCAAGGATTATTGTGTATTCCACTATTGTTTTAGGCGATGCCGAAATGCCTGTCTGGACAGAAATGCCAAAGTCTATGGTAATCGAACAGCAGATAATTGATAATGAAAACGAGCATTTTCTGGACGTAACAGTTATAAATAAAAATGACAGCAGTGCTATCCAAAATGCATTGGTAACACTTTACCGGAAATATGAAATTTATGAACTTAATAAAGCCGACGTCTTAGGGCATGTACGTTTTGATCTAAATAATTATAATCCTGGTGAAGTTCTAATTACAGTAGTAAAGCATAATTATATACCTTTTGAAAACACGATTAATATAATTTCTCATCCTACCGCAAAAATCCGGATTAAAAAGGCTACTTTCACTGAAATTGAGGGTGTCGAAAATCAGCAATGCGAACCGGGTGAGCGATTGAATCTTAATCTTGAAATTGAAAATACAGGCAATTTAAGCGTATCTGCTGGTATGCAAATACAATTTAGTGGGGAAGATAGTTTAATCCAATTAGATACAATGGCTATAGAGTTAGCGGATTCGCTTGTTTCGGGACAAAGCGTATTGTTACCAGCGATTGGATTTGATGTTCTTGAATCAATTGCAGCAGATACAACATTAATTAGTAAAGTCAAATTTACCTCAGAGGACAAATACCTTGGAGAAAAATACATTGAATATGCTGTTCAACTGCCAAAACTTGTTCCTACTGATCCCGATATTGTGACCTTACACACTGAATCGGGTTATGAAAGCACCGTCTTCATCGAGCTGGATAATATGGGCCTGGGAGGTGCAAGAGAAGTAACTGGGGAGTTACACTCCTTTCAGGATGGTGTGCAGCTGATGGATAGTAGTTTCTCATATGGTAATATTGATTCCAAATCTCTTACTGATGTCGGTGCCTCTTTTAGACTTAAACATTCCATACCTTCTGATTCACTTTTGCTTAATCTGAAAATGATCGACTATTATGGAAAAACCTGGAATTATTCAATAGATTTTAATAACCCCCACCCCCCTCAAAAGTTTTCATTTAAACCATCCGGTCCTGAATCAATAGAATTAAACTGGTTTCCTTCACCATCGAATGATATTATCGGATACAATCTTTTTCGAAAAATTCAAGGAGATGTTGATTTTCATCTAGTAAACAAGGCATTAATTAGCAGTGCAGGTTTTTTTGCCGATAACAGTATAGAGAATGGCAAGGTATATCA
>JARRPN010000568.1:0-1876 GCA_037382875.1 Calditrichaceae bacterium
GACAGGGTTGACATACTACGTCTGCATCCTGCTCATGACAAGATATACAGCTTTCCAGATCATTTTGTGCTTGTGTCTTATGAAGCCCACCGCTACCTGCAATTACCCAGCCGGATTGCTGATGATTATGAGGAAATACCTGGTAATTACTATGGCAGGCATTACAAAACTGGCGATCAGTATGACAGACACTGCAGTCTTTCTCTTTGCCCTGTGCATCCAGAGCATGTGTAAATTCATAATTCAACGGATGCGTGGTCTCATCAAGGTTTTCCCCCTCATGGCAATCCTGACAGAAATCCTGTTTATGGCAATCAGCACAAGCCATACCGGAAGACATTTCATCAATACCACTTTTTGCCAGATCAGAATGAGCATGTGCAAAATTGATTGTATGACTTGCCGGTTTCAAATTTTCTTCCGGTAAATGACAAGCTGCGCATTCTACTGATGCTGACTTTTCAGAGTGGCAATTCATACAATCAGACATTGCCGGTAAACTAATCGGTGCGGAAGGTGTTACTTTCTTTTCGATACCCGAATGGCAATCGGAACATTCAAATTCAGATTTTAAATGCAACTGATGTGAAAATTTCTGACTGTAATCTTCAATACGGACAACCGCTAAGGGTTCTTCCATATCAGAATGACACATACTGCAGTTTTCATCATCTTCAATATCATGACAGGCGCCACATGTTTCCATATCCGGCAGCAGATTATCTTTTCCGGTCTGGCTGGTTTCTACTGCTGCATGACAACTTTCACATTCTATTTCATTCTCTTCAACATGCAATTTATGCGAAAATATTAATTCATATTTCTCACTATCACCTGCACCGGCAAACAAATACAGTCCGGCACAGATAAACATGACAAAAGTAATTAGAAAAGCTCTTTTCATCTTATGATTTCTCCATAACTGGATTTTCAAAATCAATTATTAAAAGCATAGCGAATTCTAAACAATCCGCGTACATCATTATTATAATAGCTGTTGATTCGTTCCTGGACTTCTGCTTTAACCTGCCAGGAAGATGACAATTTATAGGTTATACCACCGGAGATAGCTGTCGCATCTTCACTTATAGCTGTTGTTTGTCTTTCGTACTGGTAGTAACTGCTTCTAACATGTAATATTAAATTGTTAAGTACACTATAGCGAATTGCCCCATATACACCGGTGTTGTCACCACCATAGCCACTTTGATACAATAGACCAATCATGCCATAAGTACCGCTGACCGTTGCATGTATTTGATTGGTCGATTCATCTTCCTCATACATAGTGTATACATCATGCAATCCAATATTATAATTACCAATCTGGTATCCGCCTCCTGCCCGGATCTGATTAAATGCAGTCTGTTCAAAGATCTGGAAAATCGAATCTTCATATATTTTAGGACGCTGGCTGTTATATTCCGCAAATAGATTCCATTTTGTAAGAAGATAATTAAGCCGGAAACGCATGGTCTGGTATTGTGATGTTTTTAAATTATGTTCATATTGCGCCTGGTAGAATAAATTATTTAAAACTTTACCCGATAGCGATCCACCGGCAAGCTGCCAATACATTTCTTCAGATCGGGTCTTCTGAACATAACTGGCTGAAACATTGAAAGCTTCCGCTACTTTATAACTACCGAAAGCGCCTATCACATTGCCATCATCCCATTGCGTGAGCTCAAGTGAACGATCTATAGGTGCCTCCATACCAGCCAGTATTTTTAAGGCGATTTTATCTATGGGACGAATATTAAGCGATATACCATCCACCGTTCCGTTCATCACACCGCTGTATACAAACTGGCGACCAATACGGGCATCCCATTTACGGCAAGGTGAAAGAAAGTTCAGATATGCATTATATATT
>JARRPN010000568.1:1913-2991 GCA_037382875.1 Calditrichaceae bacterium
AATCGAAAGTAGGTTTTTAAATACAAATCACGATAACTCTCCAGTGATGCTCTTGCATTTACATGCTGATAATAATCGACCAGTTCGGATTCATCTGCATTTTCCCAGGCATAAATGGATGACTGAGTCATACCGGAAAATTTTACCTGGGCATAGACTAAACAGTGCAGTGTAAAAATCAGAAATAAACTGAGTAAAAATATTTTTTTCATAGGGGCATCTCTCCTGCATTTTGGACGCCAGATACATTTATTAGAGATTGATAATTATTTGAAATGAAACTATTATAAATATAGATACTATTTTTATTAAGATAAAGATAAATTTTATTTTTCATATAATTACATTCTATAGGCAACATGATTAATACTGTATTTTTGATTTCAAGGTGATAATAGATTTCAATGCATCGATCATAGCATCGTTCTCTAATGGTTTTAGTGCATAATAGTAAACACCTAACTGACTAACTTCGCGACCCAGTTCGATGTTTGTATTGGATGTAACAAATATGATCGCAACTTTTTGCATAATCTTTTTTATCGATGTTAGAATATGGCTGGTCTCAGGTTTGAGAAAATCATCATCAATAACTAAAATAGAAGGATTTGCCAGGCATACTGTGGACATGATATCCAACGGATCACGTGAATCATTATATACTTTTGTAATACAATCTTCCACATCCACAGGACAAGACACTGTATTGATTAATTCTACATCATCTGAAATTACAAGGATTTGCATACTTCAGCTATGGCAATTGATGTGCCAATAAAAATTATATAGTTAATTAGAAAAAGCATAAATTTTAATAACCACTTAAGTTATTATTATTATATAACTTAAAAAGATGAAATTATAAATAATTTGTGATTAATTTTACTCTTTCTTTTTATTATTAGCCGAAAGGTGGGAAATTTGTTTCACATTGGGACATTAAGGCGACACTCTAACGGTAGGAAAATTATCTGTCAATTATCACTATTATAATAAAAAAACCTCCCCGGAAATCCGGAGAGGTTTTACGAAACTAAACTAAGGTTTATTTCATCAGTATCATTTTGTGCAGATCCTG
>JARRPN010000569.1:0-1872 GCA_037382875.1 Calditrichaceae bacterium
ATTTTTGGGATCGTACTTATTTTTTATTGAAACAAGCCTGTCATAATTACTTTTGTAAGATGCTTTTACTCTTTCTTGCCCTTCATCCATCATAAAATTAGAGTATGCTCCGCCAGATGCATAGGGATGCAATGCTTCCCAGTATTCTTTGCACCATTTAGTCATCTTCTCTACATTTATCGGATCAGGATCAGCCCCCCCAACTACACCCGCATATTTTGCATCTCTGTAAGCCCATGGTGTTTCTTCATTCCCAACTCTTCCGGCAGCGCCACTAATTGGATATAGATGCATTTGCGAAAGCGGTGTTGGTATATTAGATCCATGCTTTAAATGTGTTGCCCTGATTTCCGGTCCCAATTCAGCAAAAAAGTCAGCTCTCCAGTACCACTGCATACCTGATGGCAGTAATTCATCGAATAAAGATTGTACCGTTGGATAAGGCATTTCGCCAATATGCTCAAACAGCGGTTTTTTCGCTAATATCGGTTTAAAGGTTACTTCAGCCTTGTCCATATCACCACAATAACACCATACAATTGCACAGAATTGTTTATTGTGTAAATGCTCGGGAAATGGTGCACCTGGAACAATCATTGTCGCGATAAATCCGTTTAATTCATCAGGCGCATTATTCAGAAATTCATGATACCATTCCATTATTTCTTCTGTCTTTTCAATTGGCCATAGTGTGGGTCCGGCATAAACATTTTTTACTTCATGTGCCTGAAATTTAAAAGATGTGACAATTCCGAAGTTTCCACCTCCACCACGAATTGCCCAAAACAAATCTTTGTTTCGCTCAGCATTTACTGTTACAAACGTACCGTCAGCCAGAACCATGTCGGCTTCCAATAAATTGTCAATTGTAAGTCCGTATTTACGCGATAAATATCCAACTCCGCCTCCAAGAGTTAATCCGCCAACTCCTGTTGTAGAAACTATTCCGGCTGGAACAGCAAGCCCGAAAGGATGCGTTGCATGATCGACTTCACCCCATAGATTACCACCGCCAACCCGGACAGTTTTATTGGCAACATCAGTGCGAACGAATTTGAGACCTGACAAATCGATAGCCAAACCATCATTACATAAACCCAATCCGCCAACATTATGCCCGCCGCCTCTGACCGATATTAATAAGTTGTTCTCTCTGCCAAAGTTTACTGAAGCAATAACATCTGCAACATCTACGCATTTTACAATCATCCCCGGATGTTTGGATATCATACCATTATACACTTTTCGTTCCTGATCATAACTCGCATCTGAAGGCATCACTATTTTTCCTCTTAATTGAGAAGAAAATGCATCGATTGTCAGTGCCGTTAAATCTTTTACGCTGATATTCATAATTTATTTTACCTTTTTAAATTTAATTAATAAGCCACTTTTTAATGGATGGCTATTGAATGTTTCAGAATAGCCTTTAAAATAACTGTACAAATATAGGTTGTTGGATTTCAATTAAATAGCATGTTCTATTCAAAAACGATAACAATTGATTCAAAAGGAAGGGTGATAAAACTAGCTGCCTTCTGATATTTTTGTGAAATGGGTAGGAGTGCTGTTAAACCTTTTTCGGAATACTTTTGCGAAATAAGCAGGGCTGTTGAATCCCAGATCATACGCTGTTTCAGAAATTGTTTTAGAATGTTGTTTAAGACATTTCAACGATTTGCGCAGTCGAAATTCCTGGATAAGTTGGTTAGGTGCAATTCCCGTTAACGATTTTATTTTTCGATATGTCTGCGATTTACTCAATCCCAGTATGTTATTAAAATCTTCACTTTTAAAATCAGGTTGCTCAATTTTTTCTTCTAAAACATCGAATAATTGAAAAGAGAAAACAAAGTCTTCATTTTTAACGAG
>JARRPN010000570.1:0-4567 GCA_037382875.1 Calditrichaceae bacterium
ACGCGCTGCTGTTGTCCGCCGGAAAGCTCGTTGATTTGTCGTTTTGATAAATCAGACATCTGAACGATTTCCAGGGCTTGCATGACTGCTTCTTTATCTCTGGCTAACGGCCGTTTTATGATACCGACTTTACGTACCCGACCCATCATAACTACATCAAAAACATTGGCGGGAAAACTCCAGTCTACCTGGGCACGCTGTGGAACGTATCCCACACAAATATGACCACTAGGCTCTGAACCATATATTTGTACTTGTCCTTCAGAAGGTTGAAGTAATCCTGCTATTACCTTAAATAAGGTACTCTTTCCTGCTCCATTTGGACCTATTATAGCAATTTGTTCACCCGACTGAATCTCAAAACTAAATTTTTCTAAGGCGGTATTACCATTATAGTTAATACTCACCTCTTCGAATTTGAGGAGCGGCTTATTCTGCTGATGTGGTAAATGCTTCATCGGTAATATGCCCGATGAAGATTTTATTTTGTCAAGTATTCCCAATTTCAATTCCATAAATTTATTGCCACGAAGATGCACAAAGATCACTAATTTTGAAAAACATAAATTTAAGAACACTCATAATCTATATTCAAATATCTCTGTGCTCTCAGTGGTTTAATAAATTATTTTAACGCTTCTACAATAGCCAGCGTATTAAATTGCATATATTTCAGGTATGTATCCGCTGGACCGCCTTTTTCACTCAGGGACCCTGTATAAAATCGGATTAATTTTATACTCCTATCCTGTGCAATGCGTTCTGCCAGAGCTTGATTCATATTAATCCCCACCAAAATTGCTTTAATATTAAGTTTCTTAATTTCATCTTCCAATTGAGCAATTTCTCGGGCGGAAGGTTCTGCCAGCGAACTGAATCCGGGCACTATGGTTCCAGCCTGTTCCAGTCCATAATGACTTCCAAAATATCCAAGCATACGATGATCAGTTACGATCTTTCGATTGCTTTCATTAATGGATTTTAATTGTTCTGTTATCCAGATATCCAGTTCTTTTAGTTTCCCTCGATAGATATCTGCATTCTCTTTATAATGATCACAATGCGCAGAATCTTTGGCACATAATATACGCTCTATCGTATTTACCCATATTATCACATTATTTGGATCCATCCATACATGCGGATCTATTAGATCATCATCATGTGCATCGGAATGCTCAGAATTAGTTGTATGCAAGAAATCAATTTTTTCCGATAGTGAAATCGTCTTAAATTTAACATCCGGTTTATTGATCAACTTATCTAAAGATCGTTCCAGGCCACCGCCATTAATGAATATAATATCAGCTTGCGCAATTTTAATAACATCATTTGGAATAGCTTCAAAACTATGCGGACTTGCTCCGGGTGGTAGAAGTGATTCGACATCTGCTATATCACCGCAAATCGTATTTACTACATCTGCAATGATGGTTGTTGTAGCAAGGATACTCAATTTGTCATTTTTCAGCTCCGGTTTCTTATCAGAACAATTTATCAGAAATAGAAGACAAATAATGATTATTAATAAGAACAAGATCTTATGATACATGTTAATCAGACCAAAAAAGTTGTGATTTGTTGGAATAATTTGTACAGCAATTTATTTTAGTTTACAAATAAATTCCAGTTTATCTGGATAATAACTAGCAATAAAAAAGGCAGATTGCTCTGCCTTCTATAAATTTACTAGCAGAACTTCAGTGGGAGTTCCATGCGGGGATTCAGCATATCCTTCGACAAACGCGCTGAACGGACCGGCAATCCATATCCCTAACGAAGCACTTGCAAGCATATTTAAATATACACCATCCGGCCAATACCCGCCAAAATTATAACCCATACTTAGTCTACGGTTTAATTTATGAGCCAGAGCAAGAATGGCTTTAGGTTCAAATCTATTAGGTCGAAACTCTTCTCTACCAACAGGCAATGTACCACTCAGAATAACAGCAGCATCCGGAAAATTTCGAATGTGTTGAAATACACGAACTTTAATACCAACAGAAACATCGGCCAAACCATCATAAGTTTGTTCATTTCCAGCGATCGTCTCTGTTTCTCTTCTAAAACCTGCACCAGCCCTAAATTCCAAACTCCTTGACAATCCATAACGAAAAAGTGTACCGGCAATATCCATAACTTCTAAACCAGTATCATTTGTAAGTAAGAAACCTGTTTCAATTTGTAACCGACTTTTAAGCACTGTATAAGCTGATTCTGTTACATCAGGACGATCAGCATTCATTTCATAAGGACTCTGTGAATACAAACAGGTCGCGGCAAGAAATACGACAAGTAACAAATAAATTACCTTCATATTGGATATCCTCCTCTTCAGTACAATACAGAATGGTTTTAGTATAAGGAAATAGTTCTATTGTCGCAATAAAAAGAAAAAAACTTTAAAATTATTCTTGACATCTTAGTTTTTGTTATTATATTTAACCGACTGGTCGGTCAACAATAAAAAAGGATTTATAATGGCACCAAAAATTGTAGATAAAGAAGTCAAGAAAATGGAAATCGTCCATGCGGCCATCAAAGTCTTTTCGGAAAAAGGCATGGTAAAAGCCAAGATGGTTGACATTGCCCGGGAAGCAGGTATAGGCAAAGGGACAATCTATGAATATTTCCGAAGCAAGGAAGATGTATTTGCTTCGGGATTTCAGATATTTTTCCAGGCAATGCAGGATCAAATCGAAACGGCGATCAGTTCTACCTCGGATCCTGTTGAAAAATTACGTCTTTTGATTACGGTATCATTTAAAAGCTTTTTACAGCATGGTTCAGATCTGGCAATGATCATGATGGATTTTTGGGCAGAAGGTATTCGCAATAAAGATGAAAAAATATTAGACGCTGTCGATCTTCGTAAAATATATTATGAATTCAGAGTCATTATTACCTCCATAATAGATAACGGTATTAAGAAAGGAGTCTTCAGACCAGTTGATTCTCATCATGTGGCTTCCCTGCTCATCGGAGCATTGGATGGTGTAATGCTTCAATGGATTATGGATCACAAAGCAATCGATTTAGAAAAAATCACAGATAGTGTGATAGATTTATTTATAAACTGTCTTTATAAAAAATAAAAATGGAAGGAATAGGTTATGAAATCATTTAAGTATACACTTTGTATCATTCTCATTTTGCTTTTATTTCAGATTGCATTTTCGCAGGATGCAAAATCAATCGTGCAAAAATCGAATGAACTGCTGCGATCAAAAAGTTCATACAGCGAGCTGACGATGGAAGTTATTAAAAAAGACTGGTCACGTAAGTTTACAATGAAGGTATGGGCTATTGAGCCGGATTATACATTAGTGTTAATTACTGCTCCGGCATCGGACAAAGGATCCGTAACACTAAAACGTAAAACCCAAGTATGGAACTGGATACCCAATATCCGTAAAGAAATCAAAATACCCCCTTCAATGATGCTCCAATCCTGGATGGGAATTAAAGAAATGGACGGGCGAACCATTCCTACACACTGGGAAATGATTCCGGAAGATAAACCGGGACAAAAAACCGTTATGGATTATTTATCCATAGAATTTAATGCAAAAATCAAAGAATCATTCTTTTCAAAACAAAATATGAAACGCGTTCGATAGAGAGGATATAATATGTATTTATCACTCAGCTGGCGAAATATCTGGCGAAATAAAAAACGAACTTTGATTGCCGCAGCTTCAGTCTTTTTTGCCGTGATGATGGCCATCATCATGCGATCGGCACAACATGGGTCGTATGCATACATGATTGATTCGTCAGCAAAATTGTACAGCGGCTATCTGCAGGTACAGGGAAAAGGATACTGGGAAAACCGGTCCATGGATCGCAGTATTAGCCCTTCAGCAGAGGATTATGAATTCATTAAATCGACACCTCATGTTACCTCGGTAACACCACGACTGGAAGGCTTTTCCCTGATATCTTATGGGCCTGCAACAAAAGTTGCCCAGGTAATTGGCACCGATCCGGAACGGGAAATCAAGATGACCGGGCTGAATAAAAAATTAAGTAAAGGTCGTTTTCTCGATGCCGAATCCGACGGAATTCTGGTTGCGGAGGGACTTGCGGCCATGCTAAAACTGGAAGTCGGCGATAGTCTGGTTCTGTATGGACAGGGTTATCATGGACAAGTGGCAGCGGCTATTTACCCGGTGATCGGCCTGTTAAAATTGCCTTTTCAGGAAATGAACAATGGTATTGTATTCTTGAATCTAAAAACATCACAATTGTTTTTTCATGCGCCTGATCGGATCACCTCACTGGCTGTGATGCTCGAAAATCCAAAATATCTGGAAGGTACAATCAAACAATTAAAACAGCTTGACAATTATGCCATAATGCGCTGGGATGAGATGATGCCTGATCTCAAACAGAATATTCAACTGGATAATGCCTCTGGGCTGATCATGCTGATTATCCTATACATTGTCATAACATTTGGTGTATTTGGTACGGTGATGATGATGGTATCAGAGCGATATAAAGAATTTGGAATTCTGATTTCGGTGGGCATGCGTAGATGGCGACTGATGATTGTAACAAC
>JARRPN010000571.1:0-1869 GCA_037382875.1 Calditrichaceae bacterium
CCAGTAGAATGGTACCATCCAGACCAAGTGCATGACCAAAGGGCTGAAGTGTTTGAGCAATCCATAGACTCAGAGAATTACCGTCAATGGATATGTTGGCGAGCAGCCAGATCAAACCGCCGGCAGGTGCAGCCATTATAATAGCCCGCCATAATACAAAAATCGTACGATCAATCAATGAGGTGTATAATATTCTTAGTATATTCGGTTTTCGGTAAGGTGGCAGTTCCAGTGTAAAACTACTGGCCTCACCTTTTAAAATAGTTTTTGAAAGTGCCCAGGATACAACAAAAGTAAAGAACACACCGATCAGAACAATGCCGACTACAGAACCTGCTGCAATAAAAGATGATATAGCCGGAGAAAAAGCGGCTGATACAAACACAATTGAAAGCATAATCAGTGTAGGGAAGCGGCCGTTACAGGGTACAAAATTATTCGTCAAAATGGCAATCAATCGTTCACGCGGTGATTCAATAACACGGGTAGCGATGATACCAGCGGCATTGCATCCGAATCCCATACTCATTGTCAGAGCCTGTTTACCGTGGGCACCGGCTTTTTTAAATAACCAGTCCAGGTTAAATGCAACACGCGGCAGATAACCAAAATCCTCAAGAATTGTAAAAATAGGAAAAAAGATAGCCATTGGCGGCAGCATTACAGCGACTACCCAGGCCAGTCCACGATAAATACCATGTACAAAAAAACCAGTAAGCCACCAGGGTACGCTAAGCCAATCCAATCCTGCAGCCATCCTATCTTCAAGCCAGAATAGAAAATCAGCAATCATCTGAGAAGGATAATTAGCGCCGACAATAGTTACCCAGAAAACGCCGGCCAGCAGCAGAAACATAATAGGGAATCCCCAGATGGGCGAAGTAAGAATTTTGTCGATTTTCTGATCCAGATCGAACTTACGCTGCGAGGTAATTTTGGATACTTTTGAACTAATAGACTCAACATCCTTGTAAATATCGACTACCATCATATCACGAAAATTGGTATCTAAACCGGAGCGCACTTTATCCGCTTTCTTTATTAACTTTTTACCGGCAGAATTCATACAGCGGCCTCCTGTTCCTTTTTAGCAGGACTATCAAAAATCGATTCTCCAAGAAATACATCCCATTCACCCTTTTCTATAGCTTTCTGGACTTTTATATCACCATCGAGTAGTCGCATGGCTACCCAGCGCGGATTAGGTAAATCGGGAAAGATCTTTTTGATTTCAGGTACCAGTTCATCCAGAGATTTATGGATTTTTTCACCTACGGCTATCCGGTGTGGTTTTGTTTTGATATTTCCATCAATAACATCAATGACTGACTGAATGAGCTGGCTTAAACCCTGTCCGCTTCTGGCAACGGTTGGCACAACCGGAACACCAAGTTCTTTAGAGAGTTGTGTGTGTGATACCTCAATACCTTTTCGTTTGGCCTCATCTACCAGATTAAGCGCGATTACAACTTTATCGGTAATCTCCAGTATTTGCAGAGTGAGATTAAGATTGCGTTCAAGTACCGAAGCATCAACCACTACAATGGTGCAATCGGGCTGACCGAATAAGAGAAAATCCCTGGCTACTTCTTCATCAACCGATGCGGATAACAGTGAATATGTGCCCGGGAGATCGACCAGTTTAAAGGTTTTGCCACTCCATTTAAATCCGCCTTCAGCGCGGGAGACTGTTTTACCCGGCCAGTTGCCCGTGTGCTGTTTGAGACCGGTTAGATTATTAAACACTGTGCTCTTGCCCGTATTGGGATTTCCAGCTAAAGCTATCACATAATCGGTTTTATCAATTTCAATACAAAGCCGTTTCAGGTTAAATCCGCAAGAATCACAGGCGCTGCCTGGTATCAGTTT
>JARRPN010000572.1:0-2396 GCA_037382875.1 Calditrichaceae bacterium
CACATTTTTCATCCCACTATTGCATTAGGTCCGTCTGGCGGGCATAGCCGGACAGGTCCGTCTGGCTGGTTTGCCGGACAGGGGGATTACAGGGAGTAATGTAAATATCATTCATTTATCTGGATTCCCAATCAAGTTGGGAATGACAAAACCATAGTATCCGTGAATTGGTAAGATGTATACATTCTTTCAAATTACTATAATAATTGGAATCATTTGATTCTATTACCCTTCCCCTACCCCTTCCCTTATTTAAAAGGGAAGGGATATTCTTACCTGGTATTTTTCATCCCCCTATTATATTAGGGGGATTACAGGGGGTAAAATAGATCCAATTGATAATGTTGACATCTAAAAAGAAACATTATCTTGTTGTATAATACTTTATTATTTAATTTTTCACGACCTTTTCATATTCATATCCTATAAAAGCAAATATAAGTTGGTTCAATGAATTCTATTGGAAAATATGCCCGACAAATTGCCGCTGAGCTTCGCAGAAATCCAACAAAAGCAGAGGCTGCCCTATGGACAAGAATTCGAAATAAGCAATTTTATGGACTAAAATTTCTTTTTCAACATCCAATATTTTATAAAGAAAATCAAAAGAGAAAATTCTTTATTGCCGATTTCTATTGTGCTCAGATCAAACTAATTATTGAAATAGATGGTGATATTCATAAAAAACAAATTATATATGACAACATCAGGACAGAGATTATCTGTCAAAAAAACATAACCGTAATCAGATTTTTGAATAAGGATATTCTTGACAATATTAATCATGTTCTTATTTACCTAAAACGAAAAATTGATAGTTTGTAAATGTTTACCCATCCCCTACCCCTTCCCTTATTTAAAAGAGAAAGGACATTCTTACCTCGTATTTTTCATCCCACTATTATATTAGGCCCGTCTGGCGGGCATAGCCGGACAGGCCCGTCAGGCTGGTTTGCCGGACAGGGGGATTACGGTGAAAGTGGCGCCTTTCGGCGCAGGTGGTAAGCTAATCTGCATTCCTAAATACAGCGAACAATTCCTTGCTGTTAGTTTATTTATCAATTAATTTCACTCACATACATTTTTTCAGGAGCAAATATGAGATCAATTTATATATTTTTTATTTTCTCAATTAGTTATCTTTTCGCTCAAACTACAGATACACTCTATATTCTTCAAACCACGGATGTGCATGGCAGAATATATCCATATGATTATTACAGGGATCAACCAGCTGATTACGGGTTGGCAAAAGTTTATACCGAAGTAGTTGAATTCCGTAAAGCACATCAGAATGTACTGCTGCTGGATGGTGGTGATATGATCCAAGGAACACCCATGAATTATTACTTTAACAAGATTGAAACCTCATTACCCAATCCCATGACTCTGACAATGAATTATATGGGTTATGATGCGATGGCCGTTGGTAATCATGATATTGAGCAGGGATTATTTGTTTATAACAAAGCTCAAATTGAAAGTAATTTTCCCTGGCTTTCTGCTAACTCAACTCTGCCGGATTTATCCACTTATTTTGAACCTTACACGATTTATGATGTCAATGGAATCAGAGTCGGTATCATTGGATTGACAACACCAGGAATACCTATGTGGCTGGATCCCTTACTCTATCCGGGCATTACATGGAGTGATATGGTCGAAACAGCCGCCATTTATGTCGATGAGATTCGGGATGAGGTTGATGTGTTGGTTGGATTATTTCACGCCGGTTTTAATGAAGAGTACAGTTACACAACAACAGAGTCTTTAGGATTACCAAATGAAAATGCTTCCAAACAGGTGGCGGAACAAGTGCCCGGTTTTGATGTAATCCTGGCAGGGCATTCGCACAGGGAGGTCGCGGTTAATCGAAGACAAATACTTAAATCATGATAAGGCTGAAATAAACAATACTCTTTTAATGAATGCAGGTTCATGGGGTAGGAATCTGGGGGTGGCTCAGATAATACTTAAAACAAAGGAAAAAGGGAAAAGGGAAAAGGAAAATCCTGATTTACAAAGTGACGCACAATCTATTCTTCCAGAATTTAAAATTGTGGATAAGAATAGCTGGTTGGTTTCAATGAAAGATGTAGAGGCTTCAGAAGCGATACTAGAGTTAAACGACTATTATCATAAAAAAACACTGGAATATATCCGTACCGATATTGCAGTGGCTGCTCAAGAACTAACCACAAAAAATGCCCGTTTTGAGGACAATGCATTGATTGAGTTAATCAATAAGGCCCAGATGGATTATACGGGCGCCGAAAGATCCTTTGCCGCAGCTTTTAATGATCAATTAGTCATACCGAAGGGCCCGATCCAGATTAAGGATGTGTACAGTATATATCCTTATGAAAATTTCCTCTATATGGTTGAAATGACCGGTC
>JARRPN010000573.1:0-2194 GCA_037382875.1 Calditrichaceae bacterium
TAGGTGAATCATTCATAACGCAGCGCATTAATCGGATCCATTTTAGCTGCCCGAGCAGCAGGATACATCCCTGCTAATAATCCAACAATAGTCGTTACCATAATTGATGCCACTACAACCCAAAATGGAACTGTAAATGGAATGCTTAATAGTAAACTCACTAAACCTGCCAAACCGAATCCAACAATCAATCCTATTATGCCGCCTAAAATACTGAGAACGATAGCTTCAGTTAAAAATTGTAAAAGAATAGATGCTTTATTTGCACCGATTGCCTTTCGTATACCAATTTCGCGAGTTCGCTCCGTAACCGTTACCAGCATAATATTCATTACACCAATACTGCCCACAAGCAACGAAACCAATCCAAGAAGAACTGCAACTAATTGAATTTGCACAGCAATATTATTAAATGAATCTATAAGTGTATCATTAGAAAAAATGGCAAAATCATTATCCTCACCAGGAGGGACTTTGCGCTCTGCACGCAGTACACCAATTACCTGATTTTGGGCAGATTCAAACTCGACTCCTTCTTTAACACGCAAGGTTAGATTTACAGAGCGGTTTTTTCCCAACATTATCACGGCTTTCCCCAAAAGTTGAATTGCCCAAACGCTCTAAGGTACCAACTACCTGGTATTTCTGACCTGCAATTCTTACAAGTTTTCCAATTGGATTTTCAAAGGGGAATAGGACATCCACAGCATCCATACCAAGCACGGTTACTTTTTTATGGCTGGCAATATCCTCAGGGGTCAGAAAACGTCCGCTTTCAACAAAGTATCCATTATTCACAAAAAATTCAGGCTCAGCGCCGGCAACCATTATATTGGGATTCGTATGTTTATCTTTATAATGAATCGACTGCCCATATTGCCAGACTTCGGCCCCAACGGCTTCTATCATATCACAATTCTCTCGAATGGCTACAGCCAGCTCCCGTTTCAGATCTTTACGAAACTCTCTATGCTGGTGACCTACCTGAATACCCGTATTGATATCACGTTTCTGAACCTGGAAAGTGTTGGCACCGAGAATATTTAATTCCTCTGTTATGGATTTGTTATATCCTTCGAGAACAGCCACAATAAAAATGACTGTACCAATCCCGATGGTAATCCCAAGTGTTGTTAACAGAGATCGCATTTTACCTGATTTCAACTGGTTTACAGCAACCAGTAAATTTTCCTGAATTATCATAATATTATCAACTTATTCATATCTTAAGGACTCAATAGGATTTAAATTGGATGCTTTATAAGCCGGATAAAATCCAGCCAATACACCGACAAAAGTTGAAAAACCAAAACCAATCGCAATGGCGGAAACACTTACTCCAATCGTTAAGTCCATCAAACTTAAAATAAATGTACCTGCCCCATATCCTAAAATAATACCAATCAATCCACCAAGTGAAGATACCATGATAGCCTCTATCAGAAATTGGCTGAGAACATTTCTGCGTTTAGCTCCAATTGCTTTGCGGATACCAATTTCTCTTGTACGCTCTGTAACACTAACCAACATAATATTCATAATACCAATACCGCCGACAAGCAATGAAATAAAACCAATCACAAATACAATCATAAATAAAGTACTTGTCAACTGTGCATATAAATTTGTTAGCATATCCTGTTGATTAATTGCGAAGTCATCATCATCTGCTGGTTTGGTTTTTCGAACGCGCCGCATTATACCACGTAATTGGTCTTTCAGCTCTTCCAATTGATCCGGATTGTTAGTTAATACCGCAATACGCAATCCACGATGGCCTCCATAAATCCGTCGAAATGTTCCGATAGGCACTACGACATAATTATCCATACTCTGACCAAACATGGTACCTTGTTTTTCAAAGATACCAATAACACTGTATCTTTCTGAACCGATTTTTATTCTTCGCCCGATTGGATTTTCTTCTTTAAACAAACTTGTTGCCAATTCACTTCCCAGCACGGCTACTTTGTGATTATTTTGAACATCAAGAGGGGTAAGAAATCGACCAACTTCGGGATAAGCATTTGCAACCGTCATATAATCTTCATTGGTACCCAGAATGGCAATTTGATCATATTTTTCTTGTTTATAACTTACACGTTTCGTTGAATAAACTTGTGGCGATACAGCATCGGCGAGGGTTGCAAATTTGTCTATAGCTTCATATTCTTTCCATGTCACTTCTTTTCTG
>JARRPN010000574.1:0-2407 GCA_037382875.1 Calditrichaceae bacterium
ACATAATTTTGATCTGGTAATTTTAGCCTCTGCAGGATCCGTATTTGGGGACAATAAAAAAACTGTAGGTATACTTAGATCACAAATAAAGACTGGCGGATATATTTTTATTGATGATGGTTATTTGCGGGAAGGTTCCACCATTTTCGATCGAAAGGGTTATGAATACTGTATGACCTATCAGGATACTAAGGATGCCTTGTTAAGCTTTGGCGATCGAATGGTTGCTGAAATCAACACCAGTGAAGTTAGTTGGAATATTAACTATGAATATCATAAACTCATCGAAAAAAGAGGCGCTGAGCTGATTAAAATGCATCCGGAAGTCGCAGCAGATATTATCCAATATATTAACGATCAAGCTGAAGAATGTGAAGTCCTGGATAAAGAGATTGAAGGTATGCTGTGGATATTACAGAAAAATATTAATTGACTTTAGAAATTTCCAGATGATGCAAACATCGTTAATAATTAATTTAACAATTAAATCCATGAAAATATTTAAGGTTTGATTGATGTTTTTATATAAATTGAAGTACTTTTATATCAACTTTTAGGTTAGTCACTTTAATTTTTGTGAGGTATAAATGAAAAGACGACAGTTTATAAAAACAAGTAGCATGGCAACATTATTGACAATTTCCGGATTTTCAAGTCGATTGTTTACGGAGCCGCTTATATCAAAAGTAAATTTTCCACGATATAGAGGTTTCAACCTGTTGGAAAAGTTTTCTGGCAGAGGGCCAAGAAGACTCTTTAATGAGGAAGATTTTGAAATTATGGCTGAATGGGGATTTGATTTTGCACGTATTCCAATGTCGTATTGGAACTGGGCCTCTATCGATGATTGGTATTCTATTGATGAAGATGTAATGAAAGATATCGATGAAGTCGTTGAATTCGGTAAACAGTACAACGTTCACATAAATTTAAATTTTCATCGAATTCCGGGTTATTGTATTAATGGCCGCGATCGTGAACCCATGGATCTTTTTGAGGATACACCGGAAAAGATGCAAAAAGCGCTGAATGCCGCTGTATTTCACTGGAAATATTTTGCTAAACGTTACAAAGGTATTCCATCTGAACAATTAAGTTTTGATCTGATTAATGAGCCACCCAGTATGGAAGAGGAAACACGCTACGTGGAAATAGTGAGCGCCTTGGTTCAGGGAATCAGGGATGAAGATCCGGATCGTTTAATTGTTGCCGATGGTAAGGATGTCGGCAGAACACCGGTTTATGGTATTGCTGATTTGAACATCGTACAAAGCACACGTGGATACGATCCGATGAGTGTCAGTCATTATACAGCAACCTGGGTACCTAAGGATGCCTATCAAACCTTTGAAAAACCAACCTGGCCTCTCAAAGGAGATGATGGTAAAATATGGGATAAATCGGATCTCAAACGAGATTTAATTGATAAATGGATGCCGCTGGTTAAAAAGGGTGTTCCGGTTCATGTAGGTGAATGGGGATGTTATAATAAGACACCCCATGATGTCTGCCTTAAATGGATGGAAGATTTACTTTCACTATGGAAAGAAGCAGGCTGGGGTCAGGCTATGTGGAATTTGAAGGGTGATTTTGGAATACTTAACAGTAGGCGTAGTGATGTTAAATATGAAGATTATAAAGGACATAAATTAGATAGAAAGATGCTGGAATTAGTTAAACGATATTGATGTTTTTCTAATTTTGAATTTGGTTTTCTATTTTTATAACTCAATCTCAATAGGAACCTATATTAAATCATTTGCATTTTATTTTAAATATTTTTACTTAAGAATATATCTTTTATAAAATTTATTTATTAACCTAATATACTGTTTTATAATAAGAAAACATTTAAATATTTCGCTCATAACGCTCATTTTAAAGGAGAAAATTATGAAACACATTATAGATAGAATTTTTAATTTTTTATTTCCACAAAAACAAATACTCGCAAAAGTAAACGTTAATTCAAACCAACCAAACAAAGGAGGACATATGTCTAATTCCTATTTTTTCACAGCAATCCTTTTAGGATTGATTTTGTTCAGTATGAATGTAAACGCACAGGCAACAGCACGTTTACAGGTAATACACAATGCTGCTGATCCCGCAGCAGAATCCGTCGATGTCTATCTTGACGGTACTTTGTTGATCGATGATTTCGGTTTCCGGGAAGCAACCGCTTTCATTGATGCACCGGCCAACCAGGCCATAAATGTTGGTATCGCACCGGGGACAAGTAGCTCAGTCGATGATACCTTAAAGAATTTTGTGTTTAACCTTGCCGAAGGTGGCACATATGTAGCTATTGCTAACGGCGTACTTGATCCGGAAAGTTTTACAGATAATCCGGATGGACGAGACATTGCTTTCACCCTGTTCGCTAAAGACATGGTACGTGAAGCGG
>JARRPN010000575.1:0-1842 GCA_037382875.1 Calditrichaceae bacterium
TAAAATTGCAGATTTCTTCTGCGATAGCCCGTGGATTGGATTTTAATTTTCCGGCCAGCTGCATCGCAATATTAGTGGCATGATCACCAAATTTCTCTTCTTTTGGCTTTTGAAGTGATATGGATATATCGGATATATTTTTTGATTTTAGGAACCGTTCCAATTCCTGTATAATAAAATTCTCTGTAGTCATTAAGCCGATTCCGAAATAAAATCCATTTTTGCATCAGCCCATAATCGTTCGATGCTGTAGAATTCGCGTGCTTCTTTACTGAATACATGTACCACTACATCAACAAAATCTATCAATACCCATTTAAATGATTGATAGCCTTCCTTTTGATAGGGCTTTATGCCTTCCTTGCGCATACCTTCTTCAATATGGTCTGTAATGGCTTTTATCTGAATACCGGAATCTCCGGATATGATGACAAAATAATCAGCAAAATCAGAAAGCTCTGAGATATCCATGAGTACAATTTGCTGACCTTTCTTATCCTGGGCAAGTTCTATAATACGATTGGCAGTTTCCTGGGCAGTCAAAAAAATCCTCCGTTGATGCTATTCTTCTTTTAGTGATATCTGATTATAATCTTTGCCGATGATGAGGGTTAAATCAGCGATTGGGGAGGGATTTTCAAATGATTCTATAAGATTTTCATCAATCTCAAGCATATCAGCAAGTTCATTGGCCTGGGCGATATTTTCGGGGCTTTTAATCTGATCAATAATTTTTGTTTTACTGACATTAAAATTTACTTTTCCATTTTCAAGATAATTGCCGCTGTTGACCACATCATAATTATTTTCCTTAAGATGATCCGCAAACTTCTTTGCTATACCGGATACACCACATCCGTTAAGCACCTCAACCTGAATTCGTTTCTGAATTGGTGTAAAGGGCTTTGGCTCTTCCTTAATTTCCTCTTCAACAGGCAGTCTCTGTACTTCCTGCTTTGTCTTTGTAGTACTGGTATCATTTGCGAAGAATTCAAACTTATCAAATGGTAATAATCCCATGATATCATCTTGGTAAATTACAGCAGCCGCTATAATGCAAGCCATAAAAAATAAAATCAGAAAATATTTACCTGTTTTACTTTTTTTGGGTTTTTGAAAAGCTGGAAATGTACCGGTTGAGTTTTTTCTCTGAATGGTTTGTGTGGTTAATCTTCTTCGGTGCCTCAAAGTGGAATTCTATCTCCCTGCAACAATCAAAAAAATAACCGAACTCACAGAATGCATGTTTTGAGTTCGGTTAATATATACTATTTAAAATATGTTTATTCATTAAAATTATTATAACGATAACTACCCAATGTTGGATAATAATAATACGGCGAATAATCGAACTGCAGCTGCACACTGGATTGATCATTAATGCGGTACTTTAATTTAGCGCCGCCGAAAAATTTAGTATCGTTTAAATAAAAGTCTTCCCCGAAAGTATTGTATGGTGAATTCATCAAACCAATATTGGTTTGTAAAAATAAGTTTTCACTTAATTGAAAATCGATTGTGTTTAAATAGGAAGAAAGCATCATTCCCTGATTGCCAAATGCTGAGTACGATGTTGAAAAACTATGATGCATGTGTACTTTTGACGGATCCAGTAATCCCAGTAAAAAATCGGTATTGGGTTTACTGAGGACACTGGAAATATTTGGATTTCCTGTATCTTTTTTTAATTGTGCCTGACTATTTACAGCAAAAACAAGAACAAGAAAAACCGTCATTAAGATATTGATATTCCTGTTCATAATCACTTCCTTTCTATCTCAAGGATAATGCTTAACTTATTAAAGGTTTTCACTTAAATCAACTCTAATATTTGCATACTTT
>JARRPN010000576.1:0-3226 GCA_037382875.1 Calditrichaceae bacterium
ACAGGAAATTCACCGTTTAGAGCTTAACCAAAATTAGAAAAGAAAGATAATGAATCGTTTAACATATTATTTATTACGTTCTTTTCCTTGATGAAAAGAATCCGTCTGAGCCGGACAGGTCTGACTTTGCTTTCTATAACGGTTTCGCAGGATTTTTAATTAATGACCTGCCACCAAACATATATAGGGGTTTAATGCCAGCTTTTTTGAAGCAGCTCCCGGAAATATACAGGTATCCCAATCAGTCTCAATCAAAGGTTTGACTTTATCCACTAAAAACAGGATATTCAGTTATTAAACGAGCTCAGTTGGGAGCAGACCATTACAAACCGATCTTTACCATATTAAGACCCATACAGCCTGTCCAATCAAAGGCTTTGGGTTCAGGTATTATCCAACGATCATAGCCCGGCCTAAAACCATGTGCTCAGAGCACGAATAAAATTGGAAATGATCTGTTTTAAAAGGCTTTACCTTTAGGCGACCCGAGTTATACGTATGGCTCAGGCTGTATGGTCTTTATTGATTCAAGAATTTATTCATTTTGAATGCTTTTTGATTTTTTAACATATAGTAAACCGCTCTTCCCAGTTTATGAGAAATAATAGCCAAAGTCCTGGCTTTGCCATGATAGTGGGATCGGGCCATTTATTCGTAAAATAATCGTTTGCTAAAGTCATTTTTTCCAAAACGTCAACTTTGTTTACTGTATCCTGTGATTGCACTATCATGATATTCAGTAAAACAAATAAAATAATACATGATGGGAAAGGACTGAATAGTTTTAAATGTGTCATCCTAGCTCCTGTTTTTCGGATTTTTTTGACTTAGATTGCCGATGAATATTGAAAAGTTCAACAATTCTTTTCTAATCGAATCCAAGAGATAGGTATCCATCCAATTTCATTATGTAATATTATTAGAGCCTTCAATAAAGTTTAATTAAATAAAGAAGACCTATAATTACTATAAAACCGTAGTTGAGTGTTACAGCTATATGGATTATCAGTATAACATCGATTAAAACGATTCTGAAAAGAGACTATAATTGAACTTGAGTTTGTTTGAAAATAATCAGTATCCTTAAGTATATTTGAGATCTAAGTATTTTTATCCCCAGTTTTTATTTTCAAACATAATTTAAGGTAATATTTCATCCGTTTTAAGTATATTTAAAAGCATTCCACTAATAAACTTAATATATTATTCGATCATAAAAATGATGCAAAAACAGATGACAGAACAACAGGAATTTATTATCTTATGCTTGAGAGTAAATCAAGGATTAAATTCATATTAATCCCGAGATATGTAAATACAAGGAGAAAAATGAAACGGATAGACATTAGTACATGGAAGGGCTCTAAACTTTTTTTAGCTACATTACTCTTACAAGTGCTCAATCACTTCGAATTAACGAGTTCATGGCTGATATTGATTATACAATTATCGACGGCGATGGTGATTATTCTGACTGGATAGAAATTTATAATACTTCATTAGAAGATGTTATGTTAACCGGCTGGACATTATCGGATGATTCCACGAATTTACAAAAATGGTATTTACCTGCCCATACGCTTCCTGCAAATTCTTATATTTTAATTTTTGCTTCAGGTAAAGACAGCATAGCGGAAAATGAATTTCATGCTAATTTTAAACTTTCTGCTGCAGGAGAATACCTGGCGCTTTCTGCTCCTGATTCATCTATTATAAATGAATTTAAACCTGCTTACCCGGCACAAGAGACGGATGTTTCTTATAGCTATTTTGATGGTAGCTATTATGAAACAATAACACCAACACCTGGAAGCGAAAATATCATCACTGAAAACCCAGCTGTTGTCGCACCGGTTTTTAATTTCCCTCACGGTTTTTATGAAAACTCTTTTTACCTGAAAATGACAGCAGACGGATTGACCAAAGATATTTATTATACCACAGACGGCAGCGAGCCTTCACCAACCAATGGAATGCTTTATAGCGATTCAATTGAAATATCTACAACGACTATTATTAGAGCTGTAGCAGTTCTTAATGATTCACTCAGCAAAGTAAATACTGCCACTTACCTTTTTTTAGAAGATGTTATAAATCAACCTAATAATCCGCCAGGGTACCCGGATATGTGGGGTCCATACCACGCTATTGCTGGAACGGCAATAGCTGATTATGAAATGGATCCTGAAATAACACAAGATGCACAATGGGCTGATGTTATGGATGATGCTTTACGGGCTTTACCTACCATGTCAATTGTAACCAAAAAGGGCAACCTGTTTTCTCATACTATCGATCCGGATACGGGCGGTATTTATATTTATACTGGTGATGCAGACGACGATCCCGATAGGCAACCGGGACTCGGTTGGGAAAGACCGGTATCGGTTGAATATTTTACAGTTGATGGATCTAAAAGTTTTCAGGTGGATTGCGGTTTAAGGATTCATGGTGGGCATAGCAGGAGACCGGAAAAAGAACCCAAACATTCTTTCCGGCTGGCTTTCAGAAGTATGTATGGACTAGCCAAGTTGCACTTTCCCTTATTTGCTAATGGCTCGACTGAAACGTTTAACACATTGGTGTTAAGAGCAGGATTTGGAAATGAAATGACTCATCATTCCCATTACGAAAGAATAAAAACCCAATATATCCGGGATGAGTGGACTAAGCAAACACAACTGGATATGGGCAACCCTTCAGGTCATGGTGGTTATGTTCATTTATATTTAAATGGGATCTATTGGGGTATCTACAATCCAACGGAAAGACTGGATGATGATTTTGCACAGACCTATTATGGTGGTCAGGAGGAAAATTTCGATATCATAAAGGATTATACCGAAGTGGTTGAAGGCAATCTGGATGCCTGGAATGCTATGAAGTCAATTGCTAATGCAGGTCTGGCTGATGATGCTAATTATCAACGAATACAGGGTAATAATCCTGACGGTACACGAAATCCGGATTATCCGGTTTACCTTGATATAGTTAACTTTATTGATTATATGATATTGAATTATTTCGGGGCAAATTCAGACTGGGATCATCATAACTGGGCTGCTATTCGTGACCGCAGCAATCCTGATAAAGGATTTCAATTTTACAGTTGGGATTCTGAACATATGGTAAAACAAATCAATGATAATAACTTAGATCGCAATAATGACGGCAAACCAACCGGTTTATTTAATTTGCTTGCTCAAAACGAAAAATTTAAAAAATT
>JARRPN010000577.1:0-1813 GCA_037382875.1 Calditrichaceae bacterium
GTCGCCAAAAATATCTGCCTGTAAACACGGATTAGATTTTGAGCCGTTATTGGAGGAACAATCACTCGCCAAAAGCAAAACGCCACCGCCATATTTTTGGATATTTGTATTGTCCAGAAGCTCACGACCCAGATCTCCATCCCACCATACAACATGGTTGGTTGATGAGGGAGTAGGACCAACCCTCTCATTGTTTGCACTTCTTAGGCCATCGGTTCCTCCCCAGCATTCCATGCCAATAAAACCCGGAACCATATCACCGGCTGTAGCCCGTCCTACATCACCAGCAGCTGTTAACCAGATTACTTCTCCGGTTGCAGCATCAACCAGACCAGATCCAGGCCCGCTGCCTTCAAAACAAGCCCATTTTTCCAGTCCAGGTCTTTCCGGTACGATATCGGCCAAGTGCCCGGCGTCACCGGTCGCTTGTCCAATCGCACTTCTCAGGGTCCAAAGACCTGTTCCATCATCATCAATGGCGCAGTTACCATAAATGATCTCATCCTTATTGTCGCCATCCACATCAGCTATACTTAGATTATGACTTCCCATACCTGCCCAGGTGGGATAGCCTTCCTGGCTTTTAAAAATCCAACGCATTTCCAGCTCACCATCTACTAAATCCCATGCTGCAATCTCCACTTTTGTATAAATACCCCGCGCCCAAATAATGCTTGGATTTTCATCACCTAAGTAAAGCACTGCCGCAAGGAAACGATCCACGCGGTTACCATAACTATCCCCCCAATCGTTCACATTACCACGATCTGGTTCAAGATTTGTAGTTGTAATTTCGGTACCATCGGAACCATTGAAAACTGTCAGATATTCCGGACCTGTAAGAATATAACCCGAACTATTTCTATAATCTGCAAGATGATTAGTAAAGTCAGCCGGACCATCATGGATAAATAATCCTGATCCGTCTTTCGAACCCGGCGCTGTACGACAAACAACTTCTGCCTTTCCATCACCATCCAGATCATATACCATAAATGGACTGTAATGGGCTCCGGACCGGACATTAACGCCCAAATCGAGGCGCCATAGTAAAGTACCATCCATTTCCAGACCGTCCAGAAGCGTATTGCCGGTGTAGCCATCCTGGGAATTATCTTTTGAATTTGTTGGATCCCATTTTAGCACCAGTTCATATTCACCATCACCATCAAGATCAGCTACACTGGCATCATTTGGAGTATAAGTATAACTACCACTTGGTGTTGTTCCGCCTGCCGGCCTATCTAAAGGAACTGTTATATAATTCTGACTCCAGGGCGTTATTTCCTGGGAGGCTTCCTGTTCAACATCACCTATCACGGGAACAATAGTATAGCTGTCACTTACGGTACCCGTTGTGTCTATGAAATTCGTAGAACCAGCTAATGGTTGTTCATTAATCTTTGTTTCACCACGATACACATTAAATGTGATACTGTCCGGATCTGTTGCAAGTAAACGCCAGCCAATATAAACACCGTTATCCGACATAGCAATGGCAACCAAACCACGATTGATGGTTTCGGGCTGAAATGACTGCCCGTTTATTGATCCCGAAATGAACACTAAGAATGTAATAATTAAAATAGTATATATTGGTCTCATTATCTTATCCTCCTTATTTCCATAATAGATATATTTTTTAAATAATATCTACATATCAAATTTTTATCTGGTTAAATTTTGTTATCTATATTAACTAAGAATTGGTCTCTCTAAAATTTAATACAGATTTAATTATAATGATAATATTTATTTACAGCAAGTACTGGAGCACAACAAGTTTTCTTATCACAACGTTTTCAAAATAATA
>JARRPN010000578.1:0-1797 GCA_037382875.1 Calditrichaceae bacterium
GGTTCGATTAGAGTGATCAAACTATCAGGAAAATAATCTTCAATTAAAATATGCCGCACCAATTATTCTTAATGCAGTCAGGAGAATAACGATACTTGAAATTGGTAAAGAGTGGATTAAATATCAAGTTATTTGTCAGGCAATTGTGTTAGACTACCAAGGAACGGAAAACATATCAGATATATACAGTATATTTTACTATAATGATTCGGCAGATACTTTGAATTTACCCCTTAATCTCAAAGTCACAGTTTCAGCTGATACAGGATATTATCAGGGCAAATATATCGGGATGATATTATTCGATACCAAATATGAAATTCATGTTCGCGATGCAGATAACTACAGTAATGTTTTTCAACTTTCGAATAATCGTAATCAGCCAGATGACTTGCTTTTTAATCCAAGTTTATAGTGTATAAATAAAAAACAGAATATATTTCCTGTTTTCCTTTATCAATGTTTTTAAACGGAAAGCATATCAACCATGTCTGTTTTTTCCCAGGTAAATTCCGGCAATTCTCTTCCAAAGTGACCATATGCAGCTGTTTTAGAATAAATTGGTCTCCTTAGATCAAGTTTTTCAATAATGCCGTGAGGTGTAAAATCAAATACATCACCAACCAGAACTGCTAATTCTTCATCGGATTTCGTTCCAGTACCAAATGTATCAACCAGTAAAGATACAGGTTTAGCAACACCAATGGCATAAGCGACCTGGATACCACAGCGTTCTGCCAGCCCAGCAGCTACAACATTTTTTGCCACATAGCGGGCAAAATAACAAGCCGACCGATCTACCTTTGTAGGATCTTTTCCGCTGAATGCACCGCCTCCATGGCTGTACATACCACCATACGTATCTACAATAATTTTTCTGCCGGTTAAACCTGCATCCCCCATTGGACCCCCAACAACAAAACGGCCTGTTGGATTAATGTAAGATTCAAATTCAGAATTCTTTCGTAAATCAACAGGTATAGTTTTTTTAATAACCTCTTCCATTATGCCTTCATTTAAATCTTTGTTGCTTACCTCTTCTGCGTGTTGTGAAGAGATAACTACTTTTTCAACACCAACCGGTTTACCATCAACATAACGAACCGATACCTGACTTTTTCCATCCGGTTTTAAAAATGGCAACACTCCGGATTTTCTAGTTTCAGTCAATCGCAATGTTAATTTATGAGCAAGCGCAATAGGAAGCGGCATTAATTCCGGTGTTTCCTTACAGGCATAACCAAACATCATTCCCTGATCTCCGGCTCCTTCTTTGTCAACACCCATAGCTATATCAGGTGATTGTTGATCTATTGTAGTAATCACTGAGCAGGTTTGATAATCAAATCCAAATTTACAGTTATTATAACCAATATCTTTAACGACATTTCTGGCAATTGAGGGAATATCAACATAACACTCAGTGGTTATTTCACCGCCAACTAATACTAATCCTGTTGTCACAAATGATTCGCAGGCAACACGTCCCTTTTTATCTTGTTCCATTACAGCATCTAGCACTGCATCTGAAATTTGGTCAGCCATTTTATCAGGATGACCTTCTGTAACCGACTCAGATGAAAATAAATAATTTGCCATTTACCTCTCCTATTTCAATAAACAATTCGCTCAATATATCAAATTTGATATTTTTGAACAAGTATCACTTCAATTTCGCTAATTCGCCCTTCAAATAATCAATATTTTTAATAGTAATCGGGTCTTTTTTATTATAAATAGCCAAATAATAACTTACCCAGTCACCCAAGATAATTAAAGAAAAGCTCTTTTCAATTC
>JARRPN010000579.1:0-2302 GCA_037382875.1 Calditrichaceae bacterium
TTAAAAATTGAGGAATTCTTCAGCAAACCAGATCAATTAAATCATTTTGGTAAAATGGATTTCTACCACATACTGATCATTTCAAAGTTATAATATTCTGTTATCCTGATTTGCTTTCTGGTGGAGAAAGATCTGATAATTGCAAACTGAGATTCTTCCTCCTGATTGCATCGGGAATCAGAATGACAGATACATTCTTTAGCATTATTGTTTAAACCTAAATAAATTAAATTACCAGTGGCAGTAGGGTTTTTTACTTAGATTGGAATTGTGGTATTTGGGATCAAGAGAAACTTCTTCTCCAATCCATGCGGGTTTTTCAAACGTTTCATTTTCATCAGAAAGCTCTATCTCTGCCAGATATAATCCTTTATTAAGACCGGTAAACTCATCAACTTCCCACATATGATCTGCATATTTAATTTTATAACGTTTCTTTTCAACAATATAATTTTCACATAGGTTTTCCAGCATATTATCAGCATCATCGAAAGGAATTTCATATTCATATTCGTGTCGCTTTAATCCATTGGGGGCGCTTTTTATTGTTAGATAACCTTTATTATCAATGGTTCTAACATAGCCATATTCAACTCTTACAATTTATCCCTAAAACACAAATGGTTCCTGCTAACTCCAACAGGAACCATTCATAAAAATTGTCTATTATTAATCAACGCGATACCAGGTTTGTGTTCGGTATAGAAAAAACAAGTATCCTCGCACTTTTAAATTTCCGTCTTCCAGCCACATTTTACAATCATATACTTTACCTTTTCCAGGATCTAAAATAGAACCATCATTCCATTCATCTCCATCTTTTTCAAGATCTTCCAGGATGACCATTCCCATAATACGTTTGTTATAACGAGGATCATCTTCCGGACATTTGTCACAGACAGGATCCGGATCTTCGTCCGGTTCCCGGAACAGAGTATCAATTTTGCCAAAATATTTACCATCCTGCATATAAATATTAACAATCGATTTTTCTTTACCTGTTTCATCATCGATTGTTTTCCAGCGTCCCACAATGTCCTGTGCTTGTGCATTTGAAAAAGCAACCAAAGTCAACATTAAAATCACAAATAAAAATATACATTGCTTCATAGTAAAGTCCTTTACAAAGTTGTACTTAAATGATTTGGCTGATTATAGATTTGGAAATTCAATTAAAATTAGCTAATAAATTTATCAATAACAATTAATTTATATGTTTTTCACATGTCTTATTTTATAGACGAATGAATAGCTGCGGCACCCATAAGCATTTGCTGATAGTCAACATGCTGAAATCCGGATTCAATTAGTATCTGTTTTAGTTCTTTAGCCGGGTAAAATTTTGGGATCGTAGCTGCCAGATAAGCATAAGCTGATTTTGAACCTGAGATGGCTGTCCCTATCCGGCGAATAAAAATTTTTACATACAAATGGAAAAAATATTTGATAAATGAATATGTAGGTTGACTGGTTTCCAGGTTTATAAATTGTCCACCTGATTTTAGTACACGTCTGATTTCAGAAAAACTCTGAATCAATATTTCTCTGTTAATATCTATATTGCGTGTTGCAAATGATATCGTGATTAAATCAAACGTATCATCCAGAAAAGGCAAGTTTTTAATCTCCGATATACTGAAGTTAATAAATTTACCTTCAGGCTTATTTTTCGCTATACTGACCATAGGCAATGAAAAATCCGTTGCAAAAACCTGATTGCCATTTCTAGCATATCTGGAAAGGTAGGCGGCTGTTTCACCAGTGCCGGTACAAACATCCAACCATCGTGTTCCATTAAGATTTTCTACTTTTTTGATTGCATTTTTACGCCACCAGATATCCAACCCGAAAGTAAGCAGGTGATTAATCAGTTCATAAGTAAAAGGAATTTGCGTATATAATTTTTGAATTGCTGAACCCAATATCATTTCCCATTTATTTAGTTTATAAAAAAAGCCTCCGGGAAATGCCGGAGGCTTATTAACTATTAGAGCCTGGATGACAAGGCGTTATCTTGCCATTCCGGAGGCTCCTATCATACTTCGACTACTAATAGGATCACCTCCTTCCTACAGGGCGTCAATCATCACGCCGGAAGTTCCCCTGGTTAAAAATCCAGCGACGCACAAAAACTGCCTATATTATAATTATCGTCAATTTAAAAGTCAAAATAAATTTTAATTAATTTATTGCTCTGACTTATAAATTGACGATAATTATAATATAGGCAGTTTTTGTGCGTCGCTGGATTTTTAACCAGGGGAACTTCCGGCGTGATGATTGACGCCCTGTAGGAAGGAGG